>JAICGJ010000165.1 GCA_025923195.1 Chryseolinea sp. | reverse complement strand
TACTCTGCGGTAAAATTTTTTTTGCGATTCAACTAGAGTTAAAAGCCTAACTAAGCGACATTGAATTATGATTGTAAGACTAGTAAGCCAGCTCATGCGGTGGGCAGAGCTACTTTTACTTTAATCCTTTCTTAAAGTGATCAAATGCAAGTTCCAGGACTTGTTCATGAACTAACTTTCTGCTGACGCCGGGAGGATCGCTAAAGAATAAAGGAGCTTCATTTTTCAACCCATCGTTCGCTTCATTGAGAAAAACGTAATGCCCCGCATCAGAACTTATGACTTTGTATTTAGAGTTCGCAATCGTGGCTGCATAATGTGCAGCATTTGTTTTTACAGGAGCGATCTGATCCTTGGCGGCGGCCACGATATAAATGGGAACGAGTACATCTTTCAAATTTGTCCCGGTGGGAAAGGCTTGCCCGATTGCAGGAGCCATGACAAAAACGCTTTTAATGCGGTTATCTTTTAAAGGCGGCGCTTTTTTGAATAACTCATGTATTTCAGGTTTTTCAAGGAATGAAATCAAGCCGGGCATCTCTGGAATTTCGGCCTCCTTTTTACCACTTTCAGTCTTGGAATAATTTACAAGCGCCTGATAATCCATTTTTCCTCCTGCCAGTGCAATAGCCGTGTAACCACCAAGCGAAAAACCGGCGGCACCGATTCTATTTAAATCAATCGAAGAGGAAATCTCCGATGTACTAAGTAACTGGTCCAATATAAAGCGAATGTCTTGAGGTCGTTCCCAGAATTTTACAAACTCGATTGGAATAGGATTATCGAACGTATTTCCAAAATGATCAACGGCGGCAACGATAAATCCACGCGATGCAAGTCCAGCGCAGAACCATTCCACCGTAAGTCGCCCGCCTCCTGTGCCATGGGAAAAAAGAATCAACGGGAACGTGCCCGGTGAAATAGAGGCATTTCTTGCAGTCGGAATTCTAATGAATGGGGATGATTGTTCTGCAACTGGTTTCGCATGCGATGGATACCAAACTTCTGTGATCAGCTTACGGTTTCGGCCTTTATCCTCAAATGAAAAAGTGCGCTGGCCCACAGTATTTTCGACCTGCCCGAAGAGTTGATCTGTGCAAGAAATAAAAATGATAAGGCCTGTAACCAGATGTCTAATTTTCATAGCCGATGTTTTCGCCGAAAAGAAACACCAATTGCTCTTGCAAAATTGTACATTTTAGACATGTTTACTTTCAAGGAGCAAATTGGGAATCGTGGGATTCTCGGTATGAAATTGCTTAGGAGACTTTCCCGTGAATGCTTTGAAATCCCGGATAAAATGAGGCTGATCGTAATAGCCACCGTCCAACCCTATTCCTGTTAGCGAATGACCAGATTTCTTCATTTGTTGCAGGGCTCTGTAAAACCGAATAATCCTGCTGAAATTTTTTGGGTTATATTCAGTGTATTTTGAAAATACGCGTTCCAATTTCTTGTAATGAATTCCGGTCTTCTCGCTCAGGCTTTTTGGCGACAATATTGATTCACATTTCTTTACCAAAGAAATTATCTGAAATGTTTGTTGCGTTGTGGATTCAGATTGAAATCGTTTCTGCAAAAAAGCTTCAATTAAATTAATGCTTTGTTTTGCTTCACTAGTCTCAAAGAGCCGGTGGGTCAACGCATCAATCTCCCGTCCAAATAACTGATCCTGCGGATTTATCTCATTCAACAAGATACTCATCGGCATAGGGGTGAACGGGCTTAGCCCACCATGTCTGAAACGCACACCAAAGATGCTGATACTTCCTCTCTGCTCCACAAAAAAATGACGATTTCGAGGACCAAGCAAAAAGGATCCCTCGCGCGTACGCGTTGAAGAGAGGTCTTTCGAATCAATCCAGTCCACGGGACAACCTAGATTGAACATCATTTCAATCCGACCTCCCGGAATGATGAGCTCGCGTTTTTTAAAAAAGTTGCTATGTGACTTTAGCGTCCAAAGACATTCGATGAATGGGATAAGCGAAGGGGTGGGTGTAAATTCTGAATAATGAATCACCGTGGGGGAAAATTTAGATGGTTTGGCTCCCTTTTTAACGGAAAGTGAACTTAAGGGGTTTTGTTTTGCCTTCGATTAATACAAATCTTACTAAATGTATGAACGAGATCTTCAAAGCCAAGGTAAAAAGAAATATCATCCTTTACCGATCCCTATATCCTCTTTACATCGCAATTTCAGTGAGCCAAGTAACGGCCGGTCTATGCACCTTTATTTCTTAATCAGCGGTCGTTCAGAGTATCACAATCGCGTCAGACAATATTTCCAGCGTTTTTATTTTCTTGTTCCGGCCGTTCATTATCAATTTGTATCGTTAGGCTGCCTCAACTCGTTGGGTGCGCGGATAATGTTACTTCGCCGTTGGTTGACCTTTTACCCCGTGCAATCATGAAACGATAAACAAACTTGTTCCGGCAATGGCTATGACAAGTTGCTTATACAGGCTGGCTGCATCCAGTTAGAAGGCAATCGCGAATGCCTTGGAGCCAATTCGAACGCGAGATAGGGCAGATGGTTTACACGTAATTCCATTGCATTTTATACCCTCTCCAGGGGGAATGATTTGATTAAAATTTTATTCAATTTCGGAGCATAGCAGATTTCGCATCGATTCAAAGTAATTGTATACCCATGAAAAAGATTACACGTATCGCCCAATTTATTCTTCTTGTCCTGGTCCTTGGGCTCCCTGCCTTTAGTGAAAACAATTTTGAAAATGATTTGAAGCCCTACTTTTCTGCAGTGGTTGTTAAGAATGCAGAGGAGTCAAGCAGATGGTATCAGGCTGTTCTTGGACTTAAATTGAGGAACATGAATGAAAATGTTTTGCGTGGTTCGAAAATCATTGTTTTGTCATTGGATGATGTTATGCTCGAGCTTATAGAAGTAAAATCACAGGTTCTTAGAAAAGACGTGCTTGACGGGAAGCCGGAGCAAACGTTGATTCAAGGGTTTACCAAGATCGGTTTTAGGGTTTCCGACCTCGATGCGACAATACATAACCTAAAAGCTTTGAAGGTGAACTTTTTTGGAGATGTCTTTACAGATCCTGTTTCCGGCAAAAGAAGTTTTTTGGTTCAGGATCCTGATAAAAATCTTATCCAATTTTTTGAGTGAATTAAAATTCCGGATCAGCACGATGGATGATAGGCATGAAGTCAGCCGTACCACCTTCGTTTTTGTCTGAATTTCTTTGGCTGGGTAAGATTTTCGCGTTTTGAAGCTTTGTATGCGCAAAAACACGCTCTGATTAGTAAGGCAGCAAAATATTTTTGTGTTAGCGAACCACGTCAATGGTTCATAAGTGTTTTTTTATTGAGTTTGGGAAAATAGAGGGTCGGTCGCCGTTTCAATATCGCGTCGGCCCTTTGTTTTTGATCATGTCGCGTTATAAAATGAGAATCAAATGCCTTTTCTCTTTTTTCTCTTCTCCTGTTAAGAAGCGATACCAACAAAGGAGCTTTACTGTTCATTAGGCCAATGTATGAGAGCTCACGACGCTAACGGCATGGTGCTTAGCAAATACAATTGGATGCAAGAGTAGAAGTCGCTACTCAAACTGGCGATAGGGTTCCGCCGCTGGAACAGATTTCGCAAAGCAATCCCTTTTAAACGTAAAATCCATATTTCATTGGCCGGATTTTTAATATCCTTGCCTCTGAAAAATGCACTACCACTAATTTAAATTCATTTCTAAGATGATAAAAGCGACACAAGGGTTTTCGATACTTTGTATTTTGATCTCCGGACTTTCGTGCTCCAGGAAAGAGGAAGCACGGACTCGCCAACCGGTTCACGAGGATGTTTCATACCAGGAGGATTTTAGTAAAAAGTTTAACCTTCACCAGGAGGGTATAACTCTTAAAAAAGTTTTTAGTGACAGGAACGGCGTCATTCAGGTATATTCTTCCGGTGGGGTGTTGAAGACATTTGCCGGTGAATTTTTATCTCCCGGCTCATTAGTTCCAGATAGAACGTATCGTCCCCTAGCTGATAAAAAAATTCTAAACCTGAACCTCCACAGAAACCAGTTTGTCTATTTGGATGAGAAGGCAGTTTTAAGCAACGCCTGGGCGGGAAATCTTTATTCGCGACATTCCATGCCCAACGTTTCATTATTCGAAGGTGGACTAGGGTTTGACTTCCTTATTTCCGACGGTGAGGCTATACAATATCTGAAAGACTCCAAGGTTTTATGGGGGGGAAAGGCCTCTGACAAAGTCATAGACATTGCTTTCGATACCGGGAGAAACTCTTTCTGGCTATTGAGCAAAAACTCAGTTTCCGTTTTTTCCGTGAAGGATCTGGCGCTCTCACAAGTTTTCAGCGGCGCAGGTTTCAGTTGTTTTGCCCTTGTCAACGAAGGCAAGGAAATTATCCTGGGTACTAATGATGGTTATCAAATTTTGGATGCAGAAGCCCGGAAATCAAAAGGGGATGTCATTCGAAGGCTACCCTGGACCGAAATTACTGCAATCGAGGAAATTGACGGCAAGATCTGGTTTGGGACAACGCGCGGCGCCTTTACTACCGAAAAAGATGGTGGCTTTGTCTACTACGCGTCGAAACGCTGGCTGCCTTCAGACAACGTGGTCGATATTGAAAAGGGGCCTGATTCATCTGTTCTCATTCTCACCGATAAAGGCCTTGGGCAAATCTGTTTTAAGCCCATGACTCTGCACGACAAGGCGATGTATTTCGAGAAACAGGTACGCGCTCGTCATATTCGGCACGGATTTAATGCAACGCTGGGATATATGCAAGATGGCAGCCTGACCACTGGCTCCCTTGAAGACTCAGATAATGATGGATTATGGACGTCGATGTACCTGGGCGCGGAAGTCTTCCGGTACGCCGTGACGAAGTCAGACGAAGCACTGGAGAATATTCGGGAGGCAATGGACGCAATGGAAAGGTTGTATACGATAAACGGTATAAAGGGTTTCCCATCCAGATCTTTTGAACGCACTGGCTATAAATACGAGGACAAACCCTGGAGAAGATCAAGCGATCCCGAGTGGGACTGGAAGTCGACAACCAGCAGCGACGAAGCAATCGGACACATTTTTGCCTTCGGCGCAATGGCAGAACTCCTGGAAGATCAGAAAGACCTTCAGGCAAGAGCCATAAGAATGATCGACTCATTGATGCAGCATGTCATAGACCACGACATGTACCTCGTTGACTGGAATGGCGAACCTACGCTTTGGGGCAAATGGAATCCTGCCTATGTTAACGCGCGACCAGTAGGTGTGGGTGACAGGAAAATCAACTCTTCCAATATCATTGCCATGCTTCAGACGGCCTACCATTTCACGAAAAAGGAAGTGTACAAGGACAAAGCTTTTGAACTGATGACAAAGCATGGCTACTATGAAAATCTCATGTTTCCCATGAGCCAGGTTCGACGGGCTGACAGCACTGCAGATGACTGGAGCAAGATGTTATCGGAATCCTGGAATCATTCGGATGACGAAATGTATTTCGTCGGATATTGGGGACTTTACCGTTATGCTTTTAATGATACGCTAAAAACGAAGTTCAGGGAAGCAATCATTGATCATTGGCAAATCGAACGACCTGAAAAGGAAGGTGCCTGGAATATTTTTACGGCACTCACTGGGACGAATGACTTTGATTTGAATGAAGCAATCTGGTATCTGCAAGAATACCCGCTCGACCTCATTCACTGGACAGTAACAAACAGCCATAGGAAGGACATTGAATTGATGGAGCCTAATTTCCGCAAACAGACTACCAAAGAAGTTCTTCCGGCCAGTGAGTTGCCCGTGAGCCGTCACAACGCCAATCGTTTTGATCTTGACGGCGGGGATAATGGCTCGTCGGAATATAGCGCCGGTGACATTTGGCTGTTGCCGTACTGGATGGGAAGATATTTTAACGTAATCAGCGCGCCGGTCGATGAAAGAAATTCAAAGTGAGTTCAATATCCTTTCAAGATCATTAATTGAGAATCGCATGCAGCCACTGCAGTCCGGCACACGATTAATATCTCTGGATGCAATGCGTGGTTTTACCATTGCAGCGATGATCCTGGTGAACTATCCAGGCAGCTGGGAACATTTATATCACCCGCTGGAACATGCAGAATGGCATGGCATTACGCCTACGGATTTGATTTTTCCATTCTTTCTGTTTATCGTAGGTACGTCGATAACGTTGTCATTCACGAAGCTGCAGGAAAAAGGTACTCCTAAAAAGGATATATATAAAAAAACTGTTTTTCGTGCACTGAAGATATTTGCTGTTGGTATTCTGCTAGGCCTGATTCCCCACTTTGATTTTGAGAGCATCAGAATCGCCGGTGTATTGCAGCGTATTTCCATCGTCTTTTTCGTATGCGCTTTTGTTTACCTGAACACATCATTTAGAACCCAGGCATGGTTGGGCGCGATCACTTTAATAGTTTATTGGCTCGTGATGACCCTGATCCCAACGCCAGGCATAGGCGAAGTGCGTTTGGATAAAGGCGTAAATCTTGCCGCGTGGGTTGATAGTATTTTACTTCCTGGAAGGATGTGGCAAGGAACATGGGATCCCGAGGGAATTCTTAGCACTTTTCCATCTATTGTCACGGGAATCACCGGGTTGCTTGCAGGACAATTGTTGCTGAGTAAACGTACATCTTACGAAAAATCAATCTTGCTGATGATCGCAGGTTTTGGTGCAGTCACGGCCGGATACATCTGGCACTTGACCTTCCCTGTAAACAAGAATCTTTGGAGCAGTTCATTTGTCCTGGTGACATCAGGGCTGGCCTCGCTTTCGATGGGTGCCTTTTATTATATTGTTGATATCCGAAACCATACGTCCTGGACAAAACCGGGAATTATTTTTGGGGCCAACGCGATCGCTATTTACTTTTTATCTGATGTAGTCTCTATACTTTTTTATACCATCCCGTTCGGTGGGGCGCCTTTTAACGTCCATTTCCTGTCGATACTAACAGACGCAGACGTCGCCCCGAAACTCGCGAGCATGCTTTATGCGGTGATCTTTGTCTCCGTTAATTTTTGTATTGCCTATTTCCTGTACAAGAAGAAAATCTTTATCCGGCTATGACCTTTAAAGGAAATTTGGAATCGGGATCTCGTCACCTGTTGGGAATTCATATCAATAAGATTCTTGCAACGCTAGCATTTGTAATTCTCGTAGCAGGCTGTGCTTCGCGACAGGAAAGGCCTGATGCTACGGAAAACATCGCCGTTCGGTGGGAGTTAGTAACAAACTTTACAGACAAACCCGATGTTTTTGACGCTAAATTTGAGTTGATCAACAATAGTGACTTGTCACTTACCAATAAAAACTGGACCCTGTTTTTCAATATGGCTCCGCGACAACTGCTCAAGCCAGAGACGTCTCAACAGGCAACGCTCCATCACATCAACGGCGACTGGTATAAACTGGTCCCCAATGAAACCTTTACGCTGGATCCCGGGCGCTCTGTTACTATCAGCTATCGCGGCGTCGAAGCGGTTATCAAAGAGACGGACCGGCCGATGGGTTTATATTTTGTCTTTTATAACGATGCTGGCGAGGAGGAGAGAATCGTTGAAGTAGATGACTACGCATGGACGCCCTTAACAAAGCCTGACCAGATTAATCGGAATGCGCAGGATGAGGAACCAATTCCAACGTCAGAATGGACGTACAAAAATAACGTCAGTGCATTTGCCGTTCCCGATTCGGACCTGAAGCCCATAATTCCTTCGCCCGTGAAAATAAAAGCAGGTTCTGGTGTGTTAAATATCACCAATGACATGCAGATATACTTTCAGAAGCATCTTGAAAATGAAGCAAATTATCTTGCTGCAAGCCTGAAAGATTTAACAGGGCAAGAATTCAAAAAGGTCTCAGCTCCAATCAGTGGTAAGATGATTTCACTGCAGATCCAGAAAAGAAATGGTATCGATCGTTCAGAAGCATATAGACTTGAGATTACAAACAACGGCGTCAGCATTGTTGGAAGCGATGCTGCCGGTGTCTTTTACGGAGTACAGAGCCTTCGCGCTATGATTCCAATAGAGGCATATCAAAAAAAATCTTCTTCCTTTTCGTTGCCTAACGTGATCGTTGAGGATGCACCCAGATTTGGCTTCAGGGGTCTTCATCTGGATGTCAGCCGAAACTTTCAAACGAAGGAGACTATCCTTCGCGTTCTTGATCTGCTTTCATTCTATAAGATCAACCGGTTTTTATTCTACACTACAGAAGATGAGGGATGGCGGTTGGAAATAAAAGACCTTCCCGAGCTTACCGATGTTGGTGCTCAGCGACAACATACTTCTGGGAAGGAAACGCCCGTGCTTCACCCTGCTTATGGCTCGGGTCCGTTCGCAAAAGCAAACGACAAATTTGGACATGGTTATTATTCTCGCGAGGACTTTATTGAAATTTTGAAGTATGCGGATGAACGACATATAAAGGTTATTCCGGAGTTGAACTTTCCCGGGCATGCCCGCGCAGCGATCAAAGCCATGGAAGCTCGATATGAAAGGCTGATGAAAGAAGGAAAGGAAGTTGAGGCCAACGAATACCGGCTGATTGACCCGGATGATTCTTCCGTGTATTTATCCGCACAGGGTTACAAGGATAATGTCGTGAGCGTTGCACGTGAATCAGTATTTCACTTTTATGAGAAAGTAGTTGACGAAATAGCCGCAATGTATTCCGAAGCAGGTTTAAAACTGGATATGTTTCACACCGGCGGCGATGAGGTGCCGGAAGGTGCGTGGACCAAGTCGCCGTTGGCTGCCGAGCTTTTGAAAAGACATCCCGAAATCAGAGATCCTAAAAATTTACAATCCTATTTTTTCCGTGAGTTGATCAAACGACTGAAGAACAGAAATCTTCAACTCCATGGATGGGAGGAAGCCGCACTCATGAAAACGCAACAGGGTTCCTATGCGCCGAATCATGAGTTTGCAGAGGAAGATGTCGTTTTATACATATGGAACAACATGTTCGACTACCCTGACCTTGGCTACCAGTTGGCCAACGCCGGTTATAAGGTAGTGTTGTGTAACGTCTCAAACTTCTACTTTGATCTCGCCTACAGCAAGGACCCAAAAGAACCAGGGTTGTATTGGGCAGGTTTTGTGGATACACGTGACGCATGGACATTTGCTCCATTTGATATGTTCAAGACAACAACCAAAAACTCGATGGGGCAAAACCTCGATCTTGAAACAAGCAGTAGCGTTGGAGGAGCTCAGAGTAAGATAATTGTAGAGCATCTGAAACCAGAGGCGAAAAACAATATTCTCGGCGTAGAGGCACAGGTCTGGAGCGAGACCATTAAAGGAAGGGAAATGCTGGAATACTACATGCTACCCAAGCTGATAGGATTTGCCGAAAGTGCATGGTCAGCGGAACGCAGGTGGGAAACAATACAAGATAAAGCTGAACGTGAGTTGCTGATACAAAAAGAATGGAACCAATATGCTAACACATTGGCAAAACGGGAACTGCCTCGCCTGAGTTATCTCAATAGTGGCTACCATTATCGTGTTCCTCCGCCTGGCGCTGTGATTGAAAATGGAATGTTAAAAGCAAACACCGAATTTCCTGGGCTGGTTATACGGTACACAACAGATGGTTCAGAGCCGACGGCAACCTCCGCCGAGTATCAGCAATCAATAGCTGTTACTTCAAAGGTTTTACTGAAGAGCTTCGATGCCTCTGGAAAATCGAGCAGGTCGGTGCAGGTAGATATTGATTGACAGAAGCTACTTGATTTTGACGCAAAATGAGGTTTTCTTAACTGAGTGTTTGACAACGCGGGACTAATGAGTGCATACTTTAAAGCAAAACTCGATTACATGTCGTTCGCACCACTTAAATAAACTAACAATATGAAAATAGGAGTCGATCTGGGTGGGACGAATATGCGGGCCGGGATTGAAAGTGGTGGAAATATATTCAGCCAGCGGAAAGAATTGGTCCAGGGGAGCCTATCGCTTGATCAAACGTTGACGCAGTTCATAGAATTCATCCGTCCACTGGTCAAGGCTGATGTAAAAGGTATAGGTATTGGGGTACCATCTGTTGTCGATGTCGAGAAGGGAATCGTGTACAATGTTGCCAATATTCCCTCTTGGCAACGAGTGCCATTGAAAGAGATCTTTGAAAAGGAATTCGAAATACCGGTATGCATCAACAACGATGTCAATTGCTTTGCCCTCGGCGAGCATAAGTTCGGAATGGCACAAGGGTTGAAGCATGTTGTTGGCGTTTCCGTAGGAACAGGCTTAGGAGCTGGCATAATTATAAACAACCAGCTTTTCAACGGAAATAATTGCGGAGCAGGGGAGATAGGATTGTTGCCGTATCTGGATCATAACATCGAGTATTACGCTAGCGGAAATTTATTTCCCACGTTCTTCAATACAACCGCAGAAAAGGCGCACCAGCAGGCGTTACTGGGGAATTCTGAAGCCATAGGTTACTGGAATGAGTTCGGAGTTCATCTCGCCGAAGCTTTGAAGTGTGTCATACACGCCTATGATCCTGAGGCTATTGTTTTAGGCGGGTCGTTGTCCAAGGCGTATGACCTTTTTAAGGAGTCCATGAACGCCACACTTAAGGACTTCCCATATCCCGAATCCATCCGCCGGCTGAAGATCTTCCGTTCGCAAAATGAAAATATAGTATTGTTAGGGGCGGCCGAATTGGTCACTCAGCACATTGGTTCCACTGTTCGTGCATGACCGTCACTTGTTTGAAGACCACTTAATGCGGGTTTTCTTATTAACAAATTGTTATCCATTCCATTATCGCACATTAATCTTTAATGGCTTGCGCAAACCCTCCCCTGGTTAACGCAAAATGCGATCTCTCTTAGTTATTTTATCGCCGATATTTCAGGCCTGTTAACCATGAAGGACAAAATGTCTTTTTCATGAATGTGACTTCATTCCTTTACAATATATCTGGAAAAAAAAATGGGATCCACTTTAATTAATTTATTTATGAATTTAAACTTTTACAAACAAGGGCCGGGCAGGAGACATTGGCTTACGCTCCTAACGGTCACGCTGCTTGTCAGCCATGTATTTGCCGGCACATTGAGCGCTGATGTGACGGTTACTGGAAAAGTGACCTCCGCTGATGACGGGAGTCCGCTTCCGGGTGTGAACGTCTATTTGAAAGGTACTCAGACCGGTACCATAACTGATGGAGAAGGGAATTACACGCTCGCTGTCAGTGATGAAAACGGTACGCTGGTTTTTTCCTATATCGGGTTTACCACACAAGAAATTCTAATCGGTGGAAGAACTTCCATCGATGTTAATTTACAACCCAGCCTTGAAGCCCTCCAAGAAGTTGTAGTCACAGCGTTAGGTATTGAGCGTGAGCAAAAGTCGCTGGGATATTCTGTTGGAAAAGTGGATGGATCAAGCATTACTCAAGTCGCTCAGGAAAACGTATTAAGTGGTATGCAAGGAAAAATTGCCGGTGTTACCATCAACCAGATCGGAACGGTCGGCTCTTCCACAAGTATTATTATTCGTGGTGCAAAGTCTTTGTCTACTGATAACCAACCCTTATTTGTAATTGATGGTGTTCCGGTGTCAAACCAGATGAACAACTTCCGTGTGATGGGTGACCGCAACGAAGTGGACTATGGTAACGCAATTAATGACCTCAATCCCGATAACGTCGAAAGTGTTTCTGTTCTGAAAGGTCCAGCTGCCGCCGCTCTTTATGGGTCACGTGCAGGTAACGGTGTTATTTTAATCACAACAAAAAAAGGGAAGAAAGGTGATGGGCTCGGCCTTTCATTTTCGACCAGCAATATTTTCGAAAAGCCTGTTGAATTCCTAAAATTTCATTACAAATACGGCACTGGTGAACGTAATAGTCAACTGGATGAAGGGTCAGCATATTGGGGCGGCCCCGAACTTGACAAGGGTTTGACTGCAGCACAATGGAACAGCCCACTGGATGAGAACGGCGATCCTATCCCCACTGAATTGCGTTCTTACAAAGACAACATGAAGAACTTCCTGGAAACCGGAATTACCTCGACAAATAATCTGTCGCTTTCAGGTTCTTCAGATAAGATGATCTACCGAATCAATTTGGAACACATGCGCAACAATGGCATGATTCCAAACTCGGATTTGAAAAGAAACTCTATTTCTACTTCAACGACTTACGACATAACAAAAGCTGTTAAGCTATCGGCGAACATCAATGTATCGCGCACAGGATCAAACAGCAGACCTTCTACGGGAAATCGGGGTGCCAATCCTCTTGAAGCCGTCTATTTTTACCCTCACGTAGATGTTCGTGATCTTAAGGACTATTGGGTTCCTGGAATGGAAGACATTCAACAAAAAGCTGTTCACACTAGCAATGATAACCCATACTTTCTTGCAAATGAGCTAACCAATGGATTTCAACGTGATCGCGCCTTCGGAAATATCAAACTTGATTTTCAATTAACTCCCGAGATCAGCGGTTTTGCAAGAGTTTCTCAAGACTACTTCAATGAGACTCGGGAAACAAAAATCCCAAGAAGCTATTCGCGGGTTCGTGGTGGTGGATACCATGTGCAGGATCTTGCGTTCAGAGAAACGAATGCTGACATCCTTTTTACCTACAAGAAGTCAGTTACTCCTGATTTTGATTTCAGCGTGTCTGCTGGTGGAAATTATATGAAGCAGCATAACTCGGATAATTATACAGGTAGCGCAAACGGACCTAATGTGTTGACCATCCCAGGGCTTTTCAGATTAAGTAATATTCCAAACGCCTTGCTGATTGCCAACAACGCGGTTTACGATAAAGCAATCTACAGTGTGTATGGGATGACGTCTTTGGGATACAAGGGTATGTTGTATCTGGATCTGACGGCTCGTAACGACTGGTCTAGTACACTTCCTGCTGAAAATCGTTCTTACTTCTACCCATCAGCATCGCTTAGCTGGCTTGCTAATTACACTTTCAATCTGCCAGAAGAGGTTTCCTTGCTTAAGTTCAGAGCTGGATGGGCTCAGGCCGGTAACGACACAAGACCATATCAGTTGGAAACCCAACTTGGTACAGGTTCATGGGGAAGCCTGGTTACCACAAATGTGCCAGCCAATCTGCTCAACCCTCAGTTGAAACCAGAAATAGCTACTTCACAGGAGTTGGGTATTGACCTGAATCTTTTTAACAATCGTATCAGACTCGAGGCAACCTATTATTCAATGACTAATAAAAACCAGATCTTCTCCATTCCATCGCCGTCCTCTTCCGGTTACACGTCAAGGTTGATCAATGCGGGTGAGATT
>JAICGJ010000164.1 GCA_025923195.1 Chryseolinea sp. | reverse complement strand
TAGGGGTTGTTTCGTGACCTTATCTCGGATGATTCCTTTTACATAATTGCTGCGGAATTTTACCTGGTTTTCAATAGGTATCTCGATCTCAAAGATTTTGCTTCGCGAAAGACCAGATTCGAGGGTTTCTTCATGCGAGTAGTACCCCTTCTTTCCGTCGGCAGTAATGAAAAATGAAAACTGATCATCATGATCATTGATAATGCTGCCAAAATTCTTAGGCGTCTCCCAGCCCATTGAATCTCTTTCGGTATAAAAGACGTCATACCCGCCGAAGCCAGGCAGCCCGTTTGAAGCGAAATAAAGCGTCCGATCGTTTGCGTGAATAAAGGGTGAAATCTCGTCGAACTGGGAATTGATGGTATTTCCCGCGTTAATGGCTTTAGTCCAGTTGCCGTTTTCATCCAATGTCGATATCCATATGTCTCTTCTCCCGATACTTGCGCGACGATCGGAAACAAAATATAACGTTCGACCATCTGCAGAAAGGGATGGTTGTGATTCCCACTCATTCGTATTTACGTTCCTCCCCAAATTTCTTGGAGTGGTCCATACATCTCCCGACTTTATGCTTTCGTACAGGTCGCAACTACCGATTCCGTCCCTGCCGGAGCATGACGTAAATATTAGTCTTCGCCCATCCGCAGAAATAGTACAAGTGCCTTCGTTCAACGGAGAATTGATGTTTTTTGAAATACTTTCAGGAGTCATCCACCTGCCTTGTTCATCCTTTTTACTAACCATCAAATCCTCGTCATCATTTGGCCCGTCACCTGCGCGGCGCGTAAATATCAGCTGTTTTTGATCTGCTGTCAGCACGGGAAAATACTGCATCACAAAACGATTTACCGTATCGCTCAGCGGCTTCTGTTTGTAGGATTTATCAGATTGGTTTTTAAGGGCAAACTCGGCGCTCTTAAAAAGCATGGTTGCGCGATCTGCCTTTGGCTTATTCTGCGATTCATTATTAACAAACGCGCTAAGCACTTTCATGGCCTTCTCGTACTGACCCGACAACAAATACAGTTCGCCCAAGTCATACCAAAATACCTTTTGCTTTCTAATGTCCGATGTCAGGCTCAGGCCTTTTTCATAGTCCGCCATGGCTTTCCCATATTGTTTCATTGAAAAATAGGTCAGTCCTCGTCGATAATATGCCTCTACGAAATTTTTGTCCTTCGCCAGGGATTGATTCAGCAGTTCTATGGCTTCTTCAAACTGACCCCTCACCCGAAAGTTATCTGCCAGGGTATACAGTTCAATCGCCTTTTTGGATTTGGTGCTAAGGTCCGATTGTGACAATGCGGCAAATGATACCAGCAGTAAAAAAATTAAAAGCAGGTGTCGCAACATTCTTGAATTAAGGTTTATCAGCCTGGTAAAAATACGAATTATAGCGGACAGCTTATTATGGTAATCGGTAGTCGGTAATAGGGTAATCGGTAATCTGGTAATCGGTATCTGGCTTAACGTTCGGCACATCTAGCTAATCGCAGAAGCATCAACAACGAAAAGTAGCTTGCGCGCTAGTGAACAACCAGCTTTGTAACAAATAGTCAGCTTGCATGCTGCTGAATTCAACACTGGAATTGCCGTAGGCCACGACCTGCAAAGACATTTCGCACGCGACTATGAAATGCTAATCGATTACCGATTACCGATTACCAGATTACCGATTACCTCTCATCATCGTCAGTAAATATTCGACACACCTATTTCGGGACTGTCAAACGACAGCATGGCGTTGATGAGCTTAAAGGATTCAAACGTTGAAATGTCCTCGACGCGGATTTCCTCCTCTTGAATGATATCTCTTTCCAGGAGACTTGCCCTCATGGTGCCTTTGAGCAAGGCAGACCACGGCGTGTACCACCGCTTCCCTCTTTTAAAAACAATATTCGAGTAAGAGGAATCTGTCACCAGGCCGCGTTTAACGATCAGAATATCGTCGCAGTCTTTTCTCAATTCAAACAAACGGTTTAATAGTTTCCGGTCGGCATATTTGAATTCATACGATACGCGATCATGCTCAATAACGCGAAGGCTATTGATCGTTTTGTATTCGTATGGGATGAATTCTATGTCCTTAGTCATATCATCATAGATCATCCGGCATTTATACAATCCATGTAATGGCTGGCTCAGATTCCGCAGAAAATTTTCCAAGTCAAAATGGTTCTGCACGCCGCACAAAAATTTCAAGGCGCGGTTCATACGCTGCTCATGATAGAATAAGTTCTGAAATTCGCCGTCAACTAACTTTATGGATTCAAGCAACAGGGACATACACCTTATCAATAGCTTCCTGATATTCTAATTCCACTACACTTTGTGTGGTAATACCACCACCACTCCTGTAGAAAAATCTGTCACCTCTCCTTTCAATAAAACGAATCATAACGCCGCTATCTAAATTCACTCCATTAAAATAACCAAAAATACCGGTATAATAGCCGCGGCTCTCGCCTTCAACTTCCCTGATGATCTGAAGTGTTTTAGGTTTGGGAGCGCCACTAACGGATCCGGCAGGCAATAATTTTAACAAAATATTGCCCAATGTGTTCCTATAACTGCCATCGAGGTCCCCGCAAATTTCCGAACTAACCTGAAGTAAGTTCTTACCATCCGTGCGAACTTCGTCCAGATAGCGAAACCGTTTTACAATTACATTCGAAGCTACCTGGCTTAAATCATTTCGTATCAGATCGACTATTGTAACATGCTCTGCCAGCTCTTTACGATCTGTTAGTATAATTTCGTTGGCGTTGGCAACGGAAGCGTCGATCGTACCTTTCATCGGATAGGAATAAATTTTCCCGTCCCTGATCTGAATAAAAGTCTCCGGCGAAAAAACTAAGAATTGATCCTTGAACAGCAGTTTATACTTTGCATCGCTTTGAAAAAAAATGTCCTGAAGAGAATTCGTAAGACCAACTTCTGTTGAAATCGTAAGGTTCGTTAGGAATGTGTCTCCATATTCAAGGTGACGAAGCACTTTATTGAACTTCTTCTCATAATCGGAAAGCTTGCCCGGTCTTTTCTCAATCGTTTTGCTTCGACTGATCCTCCTATTGTCCGCATTGGTTATGTCATTAACAGAGTACAATATCCCATTTTGTTTCGCTTCCTCCAGTCTCATTATTAACGGATTCACCATTTCAAAATCGACTATAAATAGAAAGGGAACTTTTTCCTCTCCCCACCTATTCATCATATTCACAAAATGAAGAAGGTCCATCTTAAATGTGTTAACATCCATCGGGAGAGCGGCGTTGTGTTCCGGCTTACGGTATGTTCATATACTTATGAATCTGAAGAGATACCTGCCATTCAGGATTTGCCTTTACATAGTCTATGATGAGAGGCAACATTTCCTTTTCCCTGGACCATTCAGGCTGAAGAAAAAGCTGGCAACCTGCCTTCATTTCGCTCCTAAACTCTTCGGCCCACTCAAAGTCACTTTTATTATAAACAACAATCTTGAGTTCGTCGGCCTGCTTGAAAATGGAAGGATGAGGACCCCTGAACTTTTTTGGCGAAAAACATATCCAGTCCCACCTTCCAGTAATCGGATATACCCCTGAAGTCTCAATGTGTGTCCTTAAACCGCCGTTCCTTAGCCCCTCTGTAAGCAGGGTAAGATCGTACATACCAGGCTCGCCGCCCGTAACGACAGCCATTTTACCGCCACTGGCTATCGCTTTGTTGCACATCGCATCCACATGCGACAACGGGTGGGCTGATGCATCCCACGATTCCTTCACATCGCACCAAACACAGCCAACATCACATCCACCAAGCCGGATAAAATAAGCGGCATGACCCTGATAGAATCCTTCACCCTGAATGGTATAAAAATCCTCCATGAGAGGAAGCAATTCACCAGAAATTTTTTCTTTCTCCTCTACCATAGAATTTGATTCCACTGAAAAAAGTCCAGCCCCACGCCTAAATGTAAAATTATGGATTTCTTAATTCGGTCGCACGCAATGTGTTCAGAAGCAAAGATGCAATTGTCATGGGGCCCACACCGCCGGGGACAGGGGTAATGAAGGATGCTTTGGGTGCAACTGACTTAAAATCCACATCGCCTTTAATAGCCCATCCCTTTTGATATTCAGGACCTTCAACGCGTGTTGTCCCTATATCGATAACTACGGCGCCTTCTTTCACCATATCGGCCGTAACAAGCCCAGGTTTTCCCACTGCTACAAGGAGAATATCAGCCATCCTCGTATAGCTGGCCAAGTCCTGCGTATACTTATGGCATATCGTTACCGTCGCATGCCCCTGTTCGGTCAACATCATACTCAATGGCGCTCCTGCGATACGGCTGGCGCCAATTACAACGGCATGCTTACCTTCCGTCGTGATATTATACCTTCTCAACAATTCCATTACGCCAAAGGGAGTTGCTGGCATCAGCAGCGGATTCTTGGAAATAATGCTGCCGAAATTATGGTTAGTAAATCCATCGACATCTTTGTCGGAACGGATCTTCTCGGTGATATTCTCAACAGATATATGTTGTGGCAACGGAAGCTGAACAATGAAGCCATCTACATCATCGTCGTTGTTCACATGATCTATGTGCTTCATCAGGCGCTCTTCGCTAATGGTATCAGCAAACCGCATCATGGTATAATGAAATCCCACACTTTTGCATGCCTTCACCTTGTTGTCAACATACGTTTGGCTGGCACCATCATCGCCAATGAGAATGATGGCCAGGTGCGGAATCTTTTTGCCCTGCTTCTTTCGAGCTGCAACCTTTAGCGCAATTTCATCCTTGATATCTGCCGATATTTTTTTGCCATCGATGAGTGTATAGGTAGTTTGCACTTCTATCATCCTAGATCACGGTTAATCTTTTTTATTTGTTTACTTTAACCCACAAGTCTATAAACGCCCTGGCAACCTTTTTCTCCAGGCTATGTTCAATCAGAGCAAGTTGAGTCAACATCCCGGAAATCACTTCATAGTAATTCCTTTCCATAACGGTATTTTTAATTTAGTTTATAACGGGTATTAATTTAATCAATCTTCAGCACAGCCATAAATGCCTCCTGCGGTATCTCTACATTTCCAACCTGCCGCATTCGCTTCTTACCTTTCTTTTGCTTTTCAAGCAGTTTACGTTTACGAGAGATATCGCCGCCATAACACTTAGCCAATACATTCTTCCGAATGGCGCTGATATTTTCGCGCGCCACTATTTTTTGACCGATAGCCGCCTGGATTGCGATCTCAAACATCTGGCGGGGTATTAGTTCCTTTAATTTTTCGCACAATTTTCTCCCCCAGTCCTGCGATTTGCTGCGATGAACGATTGCGCTAAGCGCGTCCACTTTCTCGCCATTCAACATGATATCGAGCTTCACCATATCTGATTCACGAAATCCGATGAGGTGATAATCAAGGGAAGCATAACCTCTTGAAATTGACTTGAGCTTATCAAAAAAGTCAAACACAATTTCTGAAAGCGGCATTTCAAATGACATTTCCACCCGGTCGGTTGTCAGATAATTTTGATTCTTGATCACGCCGCGCTTATCCATGCACAGACCTATGATCGGGCCAATATATTCGGATTTTGAAATGATCTGCGCCTTAATATAAGGCTCTTCGATGTGATTCATTCGTGTTGGATCCGGCATCTCCGACGGCGCATTTATAAATATTTGAGATCCATCGGTCAGGAAAGCCTTGAATTGCACAGACGGGACCGTAGTGATTACCGTCATATTGAATTCCCGTTCAAGTCTCTCCTGGATGATCTCCATGTGCAGCATTCCGAGGAAGCCACAGCGGAAACCAAAACCCAGCGCCGCCGAGGTTTCCAGTTCCCACACCAGGGATGCGTCGTTCAGTTGCAGCTTTTCCATAGACGACCGGAGTTCTTCAAACTCAGTCGTGTCCACAGGATAAATGCCGGCAAACACCATAGGTTTCACCTTCTCAAACCCTTTCAATGATTCACCCGGATTCGCTACACTGGTAATGGTATCACCTACATGCACCTCGCTGGCAACTTTGATACCGGAGATCAGATATCCGACGTTGCCAGCGCTAATCTCATCTTTCGGTTTCTTGTCAAGCTTCAATATCCCAATTTCGTCGGCGTTATATTCCTTGTCGGTGTTTACGAACTTAATCTTTTCTCCCTTTTTAATCGTTCCGTTAAATACGCGGAAGTAGATTTCTATTCCTCGGAACGAATTAAATACTGAATCAAAGATCATGGCTTGGAGCGGTGCCTTCGGATCTCCTTTTGGAGGTTTGATCCTGGCAACGACAGCGCGCAGAATCTCCTCGATGCCAATTCCTTCTTTGGCACTTGCCCTGATGATATCCTCTTTCCGGCAGCCCACCAGCTCTACAATTTCCTCGGAAACCTCATCGGGCATGGCGTGAGGTAGATCAATCTTATTTAGTACAGGGATGATCTCCAGGTCGTGCTCCAGCGCGAGGTATAGATTCGAGATTGTTTGTGCTTCGATTCCTTGACTGGCGTCCACAATCAATAACGCGCCTTCACAGGCCGCGATGGAACGGCTTACTTCATATGAAAAGTCAACATGGCCGGGGGTGTCAATCAAATTGAGAATATATTCTTTGCCATCCAGCTTATAATTCATTTGAATGGCATGGGATTTAATGGTAATTCCCTTTTCCTTTTCCAGGTCCATATTGTCAAGCACCTGGGCTTCCATCTGGCGCTCATTCAAAGTGCCTGTAAACTCCAATAACCTGTCCGCCAACGTGCTTTTACCGTGGTCGATATGTGCTATGATGCAAAAATTGCGGATGTTTTCCATCTATCCTCTATTTATCTACTGTTCAAACCCTGTCGCATCAAGCTGTCCTGGATTTGAAGATTGCAAAAGTAAGTTAAAAGTGTTGAAGTGTTGAGGTTCGGAGTGTTGAAGTTTTCGCGCTGCCGGCTGGGTACGAAATAGAGGTGTTGAAGTGTGTGCCGAGCCTCGCCGCGGCAGTTGGATTCCGAGCGTTGAAGTTTCCAGCTTCCGGTTTCGTGCGAAATGGGCTGCTACTGCTTATATACAACGCCTTCTTTCATGACAAACGTCACCTTCTCGAGCGCTCTAATATCTTGGAGTGGGTTTTGATCCGTTGCGACAATGTCTGCGAGTTTACCAGGCTCGAGGGTACCGATATCATCACTCATATTCAAAATTCCGGCGTTGACAATTGTGGCGGCCTTGATCGCATCCATTGGACTCATCCCTCCTTCCACCATCAAAGCAAATTCTTTTGCATTGTCGCCGTGAAAATAGACTCCAGCATCCGTCCCGAAGGCGATTTTAACACCCCTTTTGTATGCTTTCGCATAGGTCTGCTGAATCTGTGGTCCAATGGCAGCAGCCTTAGGGGCAACGAGGGGATGATAATACCCTGGTATTTTTGCCTGTTCACCCACGAATTTGCCAGCCGTGAGTGTAGGGACATAAAACGTTCCTTTTTGCTTCATCAGGTCCATGATCTCTTCTGTCATCAACGTCCCGTGCTCAATAGTTGTGATACCTGCAAGGACAGCGCGTTTCATACCCTCAGGACCATGCGCATGTGCAGCCGTATGCATTCCATAGTCTTTTGCCGTCTCAACGATCGCCCTCAACTCCTCGTAAGTGAACTGAGGGCCGGACCCGTCTTTTGCCAGGCTTGTGACACCCCCGGTAGCTGTTATTTTGATGAGATCCGCTCCATCTTTGTAGCGTTGGCGAACAGCCTTGCGCGCATCGTCGGGGGAATTGATAACTCCTTCTGCCGGGCCTGGGTCGCCCATAAGGTCCTTTCGGTAACCGTTGGTAGGATCAGCGTGACCCCCTGTGGTTGCGATAGCCTTACCGGCTGAAAAAATTCGTGGCCCAATTACCCAACCCTGGTTAACAGCATTTCGCAGAGCAGTATTGACTCCGGTGCCGCCTAGATCCCTTACGGTAGTAAAGCCTGCCATCAACGTTTTCTTCGCAAAACCGGTTGCACGGAAAGCAAGGTCAGCTTCATTAAATGTAAAGCGCTGAAGGGTCTGATCCTTGCTGGTCTCGCCTTCGAAATGCACGTGCATATCTATCAAACCAGGCAAGACGGTCTTCTGGCTTAGGTCTATCAAAAGGTCATTTTCTGCCTTCGCAGCAAAGCCCTTTACTATTGATGCAATCCTATTCCCTTCGACAAAAATGGTGACCTGTTGCTGCGTGCTATTGCTTCTTCCATCGATCAGAAGGCCACAGTGAATCAAAGTTTTTTGCGATAATCCTTCTCCGGCAATGAGGAGAAAAAAAACAAACAATAATTCTTTCATGTAAGAGCAGGGTAAATACAGGCTGGCAGGGTTACTTCTTGAGGTGCTTCTGAGTAATTTCTTTCAGATTTATGATTTCGTCTTTTTCCATTATACCTGCTTTGACGTGAAGCAACAGTTCAAACATTACTTGGTTTTCATAGCCAAGGTTTTCAGCAATTTTTGAGCAAAACAACATCTCCTCCTTATACATCCGTTCATCGATCTTCATAAGTTGGACGAGGCTGAAAATGTATTCGAATTTTTGATCATCTGATAAGTCCTTTGGAATAATCAAGGCGTGCCGCTGGTCCAGGAGTGCCGTGATATCTCCCAGCGGTACGCCATTAGCTCTTCCAATATTCGTTATGTAGTTTCGTTCACGTTCGGCGACCTTTCCATCGATCTGTGCCAGACTGATGAGCAATTTTAATTGGGCCAAGGCAGACATGTGATCTTGTTTTAGTGGGTATCTTTTGTGTGTGTGCGTGCAGTGTTACGAATTTCAACCTAACAACTTAATGGCAAATAACCAATAACTTTACACAGCATGAATTTTCTGGCGCATATTTATTTATCTAACGATGATCCAAAAATAATGGTGGGCAATTTTATAGGCGACTTTGTGAAAGGAAAAAACTTCTCCGACCAGTTCGAGCCAGGAATTGTTAAGGGAATAGAGCTTCATCGCGTCATTGATGAATATACCGACAGACATCCAATAGTATATCAAAGCAAAGTAAAGCTTCGGCCAAAGTACCGGCATTACGCAGCTGTGATCGTCGATATTTTTTATGATCATTTTTTATCCAAATACTGGGATAATTACCACCTTATCCCATTGCCGACATTTGCTAAATCCGCCTACAAGGTCATCGAGGCGCACGGCGCCATCCTGCCCCTGACTGTCAAACGTATGCTCCCGTATATGATCAAAGACAACTGGCTTGTAAATTATGGTAATCTCAACGGCATTGGTCAGGCGTTAACAGGGATCTCACACCGGACGCGGTACGATTCTAAAATGGAGGAATCTATTCATGAATTAAAAAAATTTTATGAGGAATTTAAGGCGGAGTTCAACTCGTTTATCCCAGATGTAAAAATACGTACCGATGCTTTTTTGAAGGCTAGTTAAAACAGCGGATTTATTTTAAAGAATCACCTATTTTTATGCATAATGATCCTGAGTTGAGCGGCAAGTACCTGGGCACTATATCAGAGGATTTTGTCAAAGTTGCAGATACCTTAAAGGAGGCCTCGTATCAAATAAGAAAGGCAGGTTTTGATTTCCCGATATTCCCCCTTTGTAAGACCGAACAGCCTATTGGCCAGATATTGCTTCAACCAGACGTTAACGCCACTACCTGGTATTACTATGCTTCATTTCTCAATGAATTCATTCAGCGAGAGCTGGTGGCTGAAGATAAAGTCGAAGATTTTCAAAAAGCATACAAAGATCCTGATGAGTTCTGCTGCCTGTTCGTCATCGATCCGGCGTTTACGAATTTTGTCTTCATTCCGTACCCAGAGGACTAAAGACAGCTTAAAGCAGAAAGCAAAAAGCAATAAGCTTGACCGCAGTCCTCCCTCATTTCCGCCTTCTTTCTCAAACGAAGAAGGCAACCGCCTTAACCTACGCATTAGCGTTCTGCTTTAAGCTTTTTGCTTTAAGCTTTGAGATTTGAGTTTAACGTTGGAGTCGCAGTCACGTCCTGCATTTTTTAAACTTAACCTAACTTTAAACTTTACACTTTTCACTTATTCAAAATGTCCCTAGCTAAAGACAGCTTAAAGCAGAAAGCAAAAAGCTTGACCGTAGTTTCCGCCTTCTTTCTCAAACGAAGAACGCAACCGCTTTAACCTACGCATTAGCGTTCTGCTTTAAGCTTTTTGCTTTAAGCTTTAAAATGGTCCCATCCCTGTGCGCGCAAGGGAACAGGTGTGCCAGCTTTTGTTATAAGTACGTTCTCGGACTTCCTTTCGTGAACGTATCCGATAAAATGAATATCGGGGTGATTTTTGATCTTCTCCTGATCGGACTTGGAAATCGTAAACAGCATCTCGTAATCTTCACCGCCGTTTAGGGCACACGTTATCGGGTCAAGTTTGAACTCAATAGCAGTTTCATACGTGGAATGGTCAATTGGTACCTTGTCCTCATAGATCCTTATTCCCACTTGTGAATTTTTTGCGATGTGGAGTAGCTCTGATGCCAATCCGTCGGAAATATCGATCATGGCACTGGGCTTTACACCGGCTTCCGCAAGATCGAAAACAATATCTGTACGCGCTTCTGGTTTTAATTGCCTGCCGACAAGGTATTGATATTTTTCAAGGTCAGGCTGCATGTCGGGATTAGCAAGAAAGACTTCCTTCTCACGCTCTAATACTTGCAGCCCTACTAAGGCGGCGCCGAGATCTCCGGTCACGCAGATTATATCGTTTGGTTTTGCCCCGTTCCTGTAAGCAATTTGTTCTCTCTTAGCCCTGCCCAATGCTGTAACTGAAATGACCAATCCGGAACTGGAGGATGTAGTATCACCACCAACAAGGTCAACCTTATAATTTTCGCAAGCGCTCCTTATGCCAGCATATAACGCATCAACCGCTTCGATGGAAAATCGATTGCTAAGCGCCAGGCTTACGGTAATTTGTTCAGTCTTTCCATTCATGGCAGCGATATCGGAGACATTAACGGCAACTGCCTTATAGCCCAAGTGTTGTATGGGCGTGTAGGCCAGATCAAAGTGTACCCCTTCAACGAGCATGTCTGTTGAAACCAACAGACAATCATCGCCCGCATCAATAACAGCAGCGTCATCGCCGATACCTGTTCGGGAGGTCGCGTTTGTGAGGGTAAATTGCTGTTGGATTCGATCGATAAGTCCAAATTCGCCCAATTGCTTTATTTCAGTTCGGATTTCGCTCATACATTTCTGGATAGAGGTCTCTTTTTGGCGTCTTAAGAGACCATTCATCCTGCAAAAGTAAGATTATCGATGAATAAGGCCGATTTAAATGGTAAATTCCATGTACTTATGCAGGTGTAAAGTAAGCTTATGAAAAAATACGCCGTAGTAATCCTTGCCCTAATCTTCATAAGTGCTTGTAGTATGCCGAAACCTTATTATAAGACCGCCAAAGGAAAGAAGAAGCAGAAGTACTACAATGAGATCCAGTTCGGTGGCAAGAGTGCCAGTGAAATGAAGAGGAAATACTAAATATCCTGGCACAACTCGATTAATACCCCCGCTGTTGATTTAGGGTGCAAAAAACAGATAAGCTTGTTGTCGGCACCCTTCTTCGGAACTTCGTTAATGACTTCAAACCCTTTTTCTTTGTATAATTGGATGCTTTGTGAAATATCGGATACTGAAAAGGCCAGATGATGAATACCTTCCCCTCTCTTGTCGATAAACCTGGCGATCGGGGAATCCTTGGTAACGGCTTCAAGGAGTTCTATTTTGATACCTCCAACATTGAAAAATGACGTTCGAACCCCCTCAGACTCCACCATCTCTATTTTATAATAAGATTGGCCAAGCAAAGCCGCAAAAATTGTGTTTGTTTGATCCATATTTTTCACGGCAATTCCGATATGCTCTAGTTTTTCCATATTTGTTAACTTTGTATCCAAAGACGAAACTTTTTGCTTAAATCAAAAGTTTAGGCATTGAAACTTTAGTATCATGATTGAGACACTCAGTGAGATGCATGTAGAAGCAGCCCGCATACAGCAAGAAATCAAAGACTATTTAGGGCTGCGTACGTCAGACTTAGTGTTTGAATATACTACGCTGGAAGGCAAGGTAAAATTGGATCTGATTACCATTAACCCGCGCCATAACCAGGCATTCCTTTTTCACAGTGAAACAGGTGCCGATAAAGTTCATGCGCTGAACAAGATGTTGGCCTATGTTCAAAGCTACAAGGAAAAGGAAAACTCTTATACAATCCAATGGGTGGCTAAGGGGGATACTGAACTTCATACATCGTATTTCAAGGCGGGTAATATTCTGGATGCGCTCCAAAAGTTGTATTATGGGCGCGATATGAACACAATAACGGTATTCAGCGTTGTATTGAATCCGATCTCTTAAATTGAGGCTTTTATTTTTATGATAAACGTAACGGAAAAGGCAAAAGAAAAGATCATCGCTCTGCGCAGAGAAGAAGGGCACGCTGTGCACAATAATGTACGCGTCATGGTTAAGGGAGGCGGTTGCTCAGGGTTAATGTATGATCTTAATTTCGACGATGAGGTCAAGCCCGCAGACCAGATTTTTGAGGATAAGGGTATTAAGATCCTCGTGGATAAGAAAAGCTTATTATACCTGTTAGGCACTACACTTGATTTCTCGGATGGACTGAATGGAAAGGGCTTCCAGTTCATCAACCCTAATGCTACCCGTACATGCGGCTGCGGGGAAAGTTTTGCCGTTTAGGCGTTACCAGTTATCCGTTATCCGTTGAGCCAGTTTGACATTTTCCACGGCCTGTCACACGAAATTCAATATTATCTTAGATAGGCGCAACAACCGCGATACATTTCAACTCAATAGCAATTGGAGTGGGCAATGCACTGACTTCAACAGTGGTACGGCAAGGCTGATTTTCCTTAAAGTATTCAGAATAAATTCTATTGAATGTCTCAAAATCCGATTTCATGTTCGTCAGAAAAACAGTCACATCAACCAGATTTTCCCATGATGATCCTGACGCTTCCAGGATGTATTTTACGTTCTGAAAAACGGCATGGCATTGTAGTTCGATATTGTAGCTTTTAATTTGTCCGTTTTGATCCAGGTCGACGCCAGGGATTTCCTTCATTCCTTTTTTTCTTGGTCCGACTCCCGATAAGAAAAGCAAATTACCCACTTTCTTCGCATGAGGGTAGGACCCCACAGGATCAGGTGCTTTGTCAGACTGAAATTTTTTCATGATGCTATTTTTCAATGCCAAATATCAGACTGCTGCGGTAGCTTTGCCAATCAGACCTCGTTTCCTTCGAAGGCATCATTCTGACGACTGTAACCATCCAGGGACCGGGATTGCTAACGCGAGATTCGAATGTACCATCCTTTTCCGTATAAATATTCTGAATTGTGGTTCTGTTATCAAAGCGGTTCCACACCTTCACTCTTACGCCGAAAACAGGCTTTCCATCAAAAAGAAT
>JAICGJ010000163.1 GCA_025923195.1 Chryseolinea sp. | reverse complement strand
CCCCGTGTGAGGGAGGCGATCGAATTATTGCACGGCGGTGTCATTGGACGCGTTTATTATGCGCGAACCTGGTACACAAACACACGCGCAAGCATTGGAAAGGGAAAGGTCGTTGGGGTACCCGCCCACCTCGACTACGAATTATGGCAAGGTCCGGCTCCCAGGAAACCGTTTAAGGATAACCTTATTCATTACAACTGGCATTGGCATTGGAACTGGGGCACAGGTGAAGTGGTAAATAATGGAACACACTTTATCGACCTCGCCCGTTGGGGACTGCAGGTTGAATATCCCAACAAAGTGTATTCTACCGGAGGACGCTACCAGTATCAGGATGACTGGGAAACTCCAGACACTCAAATTGCAACATTCGATTTTGATGGAGGCAAGACCTTGGCATGGGAAGGCCGAAGTTGCAACCAGCGAAGCATCAATGAAATGGGCTCGGGGGTATCTTTCCATGGCGAGCAGGGAACACTTGAACTTCACAACAATGCATATAAAATTTACGACAACAAGGGCAAGGTCGTTAAAAGCGCTGACTCCACAACTAACACTACGGTGACGCAGACCGGTCCGGGTTTCGATCTGGACAAAGATCATTTCGCAAACTTTCTATCCTGCCTGGATCACAGCAAGACACCCAACTCCCCTTATACCGACTGCTATAAAAGTGTGCTTTTGTGTCAGCTTGCCAATATTTCATACCGTACGGGTAGAGCATTGAATTGTGATGTAAAGGATGGTCATATTCGCGAAGATGCAGATGCCATAAGACTGTGGGCGCGTGAATATGAGAAAGGTTGGGAGCCTTCCCTGACATAAAAAATTACTAACATGAACAGACGTGACTTTATTACCAATACGCTGGCTACCGGATCGGCTTTAGGCATCCAGTTTACTTCGGAGGCGCGACCAATTGCGCAAGCACCTATTAAGATTGGAATTATCGGCCTCGATACATCTCATTCACCCGCATTTGCAAAATACTTTAACGTAACAGATACTTCCGGCAAGTTCCGGGTCGTTGCCGCCTATCCTCACGGAAGCAAAGACATCGAGAGCAGCGTCTCGCGGATTCCAAAGTATACAGAAGAGGTCAAAACTTATGGAGTGGAAATAAGCCAGTCGATCAAAAAGTTATTAGAAACGGTCGATGCGGTTCTGTTGGAAACGAATGACGGACGTCTCCATAAGGAGCAGGCATTCCAAGTGATTCAAGCCAGAAAACCAGTTTTTATCGACAAGCCTGTTGCTGCATCTTTTGCCGATGTATCTGCTATCTATAACGAAGCAAAAAAATTGAATGTGCCTATATTTTCATCTTCATCATTGCGATACATGAAGACAGCGCAAGCCGTTAGATATGAAAATGCCATCGGTAAAGTAGTGGGCGCCGATACCTTTAGTCCTGCCACAATTGAACCCAATCATCCTGATCTTTATTGGTATGGAATTCATGGCGTAGAAATTCTTTTTACAGTGATGGGCCCCGGCTGCGAATCAGTAACGCGTTTTAGTCAAAACAAAATGGATGTAGTCGTAGGAATATGGACGGATGGCAGAATAGGAACTTTCCGTGGAACCCGAGAAGGCAAACATGACTACGGCGGTACTTGTTTCGGTTCAACCGGCAACCAGGTATTAGGTCCCTTCGACGGATACGATGCGCTGTCAACTAAGATTGCCGAATTTTTTACGACAAAAAAATCTCCTGTAAGCGACGATGAAACCCTGGAGATATACGCGTTTATGGAAGCCGCTGATGAAAGTAAAAGGAAAGGCGGATCAAGTGTTCGGTTGGCTGACATAATGAAGTGACTATCCAACCCTCATCCTAGGCGCGAATATTGTATTACTAAGTACGGGAAAGAATTAATATCGAAAAACACATGAAGTACCCCAATACTTTGTAATGGGATACCACGTTTTAGGTGAGATTATTATCAAAAATATCCCCTGAAATACTATAATAAACATCATTTTATTATCACCCTCTTGTTGGTAACGGTTTGCATAAAATCCTCCATGTCGCGGGGCGTTTTCCATTAACAAATTTCCAACATTCGGCCAACATCCCTGCAGGAGATGGATTTTTTTATTCTAAACATCCTTAATAAAATCGTATGAAAAAGATTTTACAGTTATTTCTTGTGACCATTCTATCCTCCAGCGCGTTCGCCCAGGAGATAAATGTGTCCGGAAAGGTTACAGACGAAGCCGATGGCCTTCCGCTGCCAGGCGTAAACGTTGTGGTAAAAGGTACAACCAACGGTACTGTTACGGACTCTGAGGGCAAATATGGACTTACTGTTCCAAGTTCTTCAAGCGTACTTGTTTTTTCCTTTATCGGATTGGTCACACAAGAAGTTGAAGTGAGTGGAAGGCAGGTGATCGACGTCCCCATGGCATCCGACATAACACAATTGAATGAAGTGGTCGTCACTGCATTAGGTATTGAAAGAAAGAGAAACGAATTACCTTATGCAGCGCAGCAGGTTACTGGCGATCAGATTGCAACAACACGGAATGCAAATTTTGTAAACGCGCTATCGGGCAAGGTCGCCGGCATCGACATCAAAACAAACAATAATCTCGGGGGATCTACCAATGTTGTCATCCGAGGCTACAAATCGATTACCGGCAATAATCAGGCGCTGTTCGTCATCGATGGTGTACCTGTATCAAACGCCAATACCAACTCAGTAGCACAGCGCAATGGTGGAACGGGTGTAGATTATGGGAACGCGGCTGCAGACATCAACCCCGATAATATCGCTTCCATTAACGTATTAAAAGGGGCAGCAGCCTCTGCGTTGTACGGGTCACGTGCAGCCAACGGAGTCATCATGATCACGACAAAAAAGGGTAAGAAAGATTCCTTCAGTGTTACAGTTAACAGTGGCGTTACCGTGGGACAAATCGATAAAACCACATATGCCAAATATCAGGATGAGTATGGCGCCGGCTATAATTCAGGATTTTATGAAGCAGATCTCGGCTCCGGCATCGGCCCGGTGGTTCAGTTTGACGCGGACGCATCTTTTGGCTCACAATTCGATCCCAACCTGATGGTGTATCATTGGGATGCGTTGGACCCATTCTCGCCAAATTACGGTCAAATGCGTCCATGGGTGGCCGCTAAGAATGACCCCTCAGAGTTTTTTGAAACAGCGGTTACCTCGAATCAGAACATAACGCTCATGGGCGGAACGGATAAGACCGTCTTTAAACTCGCGTATACACGGATTGATGACAAAGGGGTCCTGCCAAATAGTAAACTTGACAAGGACCTTTTTAATTTCTCTGCGTCTTATGACGTTTCCAGTCGACTTACAATAGGCGCTTCTGCCAACTATTCTCTCGTGAAAGGAATTGGAAGGTATGGAACAGGTTATAGTGGAAATAACCCCAACCAACAGTTTCGCCAATGGTGGCAGGTAAATACGGATATAAAAGAACAAAAGGACGCTTATTTCAGAAACGGATTGAATGTGTCGTGGAATTGGGCGGATCTAACGGGGACCGGCCGTCCTATCTATTCCGATAACCCCTACTGGACCCGTTATGAGAATTATGCCAACGACACAAGGGATCACTACTTTGGATACGCAACCGCATCCTTTAAAATCACCGATTGGATGGAAGTAATCGGAAGAATTGCGTTTGATGCTACTACAGATTTTCAAGAGGAACGCGTTGCCGTAGGCAGTTCTGGCGTGCGATATTCTGTTAACCCAACCGTTGCTCCGGTCACAATGTCGAGCCTTTATGCAAGGTTCGATCAATCATACACAGAAACGAATTATGACCTATTGCTGAACTTCAATAAGAAAATTTCGGAATCGTTCAGCTTCACAGGCTTGTTAGGGAGCAATTTAAGGAGAACACACCTCAGGTCGATGAAAGCGGTAACGAATGGCGGCCTTGTAGTACCTAAACTCTATTCATTGTCAAATTCGGTAAGCCCCATGCAGCCACCGCTGGAGGAGGACTTTCGCGTAGGGGTTGATGGTATTTTCGCGAATGCGAATTTGGGCTACAAAGAAACACTGTACCTGGATCTGTCTGGACGCCGGGATAAGTCCACTACCCTTCCAGACGGAGATAACGAGTACTTCTACTTTTCTACATCGGCAGGTTTTGTATTTTCAAAACTCATCAATACCTCGTGGCTAACATTCGGTAAAGCCAGATTGAATTATGCTGAAGTCGGAAATGACCCTGTACCGTTGAGCCTATATGACGTCTACGACAAGCCAACAGCTTTTGGATCTATCCCGATGTTCTCACTTCCGAACACAAAAAACAATCCTGCATTGGTCGCTGAAAGAACCAAAAGCATTGAAGCAGGTATTGAGGCAGAATTTTTCGATGGTCGCGTCGGCTTTGACTTCACCTGGTATAAGTCCAATTCCTTCGATCAGGCTATTCCGGTGAACCTGACTTCAGCAACGGGATATGCTGCACGTTTTGTTAACTCAGGAGAAGTGGAGAACAAGGGTATTGAAGTTGCCGCGTTTGCCACCCCAGTGGAATCCGGCAACTTCTCATGGACGCTGGGGCTGACTTTCACAAGGAACAGAAACGAAGTTGTAAGCTTGTATTCCGATGCTGTAACCAACGTTCAGCTATCTGATGTTATTAACCCTTTGCAGGGAGCAGTCACAACAAATGCGGCTGTTGGACATCCATACGGCGTTCTAAAGGGTACGAATTTCATTTACACGAACGGACAACGGACAGTAAATGCGCAAGGCAGATATATGGCAACGGCAAGCTCAGCAGAAATAATAGGCAATCCTAACCCGGATTGGCTCGGCGGTATCTCCAATACCTTTAATTACAAGAATCTAAAATTGAATTTCCTCATCGATATCCGTCATGGTGGAGATATCTTTTCACTCGATCAGTGGTATGGAGAAGGAACCGGCCTCTATCCGAGTACGGCAGGCTTGAATGAATTGGGCGTACCGAAACGCGCGCCAGTTGCCGAAAATGGTGGAGTCATATTACCCGGTGTTAAGCAAGATGGAACTCCAAACGATATCCGCACTTCAAATGAAGATGGAAATGATACAGCTTTTGGTTATCCAAACGGGCCGCCGCGCGCCTGGTATGTCTTCGACGGCAGCTATGTGAAATTGCGCGAAGTTGCTTTGACCTATTCGATACCATCTGGATGGATTGCAAAACTACGTCCTTTGAAAGGAATCGATATTTCGTTGGTTGGTCGTAACCTGTGGATCATCGACAAGAATCTGCCCTATTCAGATCCGGAAGAAACTTTGAGCTCAGGTAACAGTACAAACGGATATCAGAGCGGCGCTTATCCGGCCGTGAGAACATACGGATTCAACGTGAAATTTAATCTTTAGAAATCATGAGAAAATTAGCGATATCTTTTCTTTCGCTGGTGCTGATTACATCGTGCGTAGAGAGCCTGGATGATTATAACATCGATAAAAAGAGGCCCAGTACTGCGCCTGCAGCGACCTTCCTGACCAGCGCTTTGAAGCAACTGTCGGATGTGATAACAACGCCTAATGTGAACACTAACAATTTCAGGTTGTATGTACAGCATTGGGCAACTACAACGTACCTGCAGGAACCGCGGTACGACCTCACATCAAGAATTATTCCTCAAAATTTCTGGCAAAACCTTTATAAGGATGTGATTGCGGACCTGCATGAATCGCGGAGACTTACATTGGAGGACGAACTTATAGTAGAAGCCGACAAGACCGCAATGTTAGCACAACTCGAAATCGTTGAGATGTATGCCTGGTCGGTCCTTGTGAACACTTTTGGAAACGTGCCCTATTCGCAGGCAATCGACTTTCAAAATCCGGTTCCTGTGTATGATGATGCGGCAACGATTTACAGCGATATACTTGTGCGCCTTGACAATGCCATTGCATCATTTGCCACAGCAGGCACAGGGTTCGACGCTGCCGACGTGCTATACAACGGGGACCTTGACCAGTGGGCTAAATTCGGGAATTCCCTTAAGCTGAAGCTTGCGCTTTTGCTGGCGGACGTAGATAATTCCAAAGCAAAGCAACTTGCGGAAGAAGCTGCAGATAATGTCTTTACCAGCAATGCTGACAACGCACGATTCCCCTATGTGGCTGCACCTCCAAATAACAATCCTTTGTCTGCCAATCTGAATCCTCTGTTTTCAACAAGACAAGATTATGTCATTGCGAGCACAATCATCGACAAGCTCAATGCATTGAATGATCCCCGGCGGCCAGCCTATTTTACCACCGTGAATGGTCAATATGTCGGAGGTAACTATGGATTCGCGAATGCTTATGCTGATTTTTCGCATGTCAGCGATGCGATCATTGCGGCCGATTTTGAATCGCTGTTGCTGGATTATAGCGAAGTTGAATTCTTGCTAGCGGAGGCAGTCGAACGCGGCTATACTATTGATGGTACAGCAGAAGAACATTATAACAAAGCGATTGAGGCTTCGATCATGTATTGGGGAGGGACCGCAGCAGATGCAGCAACCTACCTCGCTCAACCTGCTGTGGCCTACTCAACTGCTTCAGGCAACTATAAAGAAAAGATCGGCACCCAAAAATGGATAGCATTATACAATCGCGGAGTCGACGCTTGGACGGAATGGAGAAAATTTGATTACCCTGTGATCCTGCCGCCCTCTGGAGGTAACGTACCTGCAGGCTTAACTATTCCGGTGCGAATTATCTATCCAATCAATGAACAAACACTGAATGGTGTCAATCGCGAAGCGGCAGCAGCCTCAATGGGAGGAGATCTGGCATCGACCAAGCTCTTTTGGGATGTGAACTAACCAAATGACTCGATCTATTTTTTGAGAAGTCTCCAGGTGCTGGAGACTTCTTTTTTTGTTTGATCGCCGTCATTCTCATGGTTTAAAATCTTACCTGATTTTTTTAGCTTTAGTTTTCGGAAAAACAGGTCAGCTACCTTTTTTATTCTAATCATTGAAATGAGGAACGTCATTTTTGTTTTCATTGCAGCATCTCTCGTCTCAAACTGTGACACTAAACACTCAATACTGAATGACCCAGAAGGTGCACTTTCCACTTTTGAAGTAGAAGAAGGCTTCAAAATTGAATTAATTGCATCGGAACCTTTGATCGGTGACCCTGTAGACATGGAAATTGATGAGTCAGGAAGACTCTATGTCGTAGAGATGCCCGGTTATCCATTGGATATAAGCGGATCGGGTACCGTGAAGCTTCTGACCGATACCGATGGAGATGGAAAAATGGACAAGAGCACTACCTTCGCAGACAATCTCGTACTGCCGAATAGTTTGATGCGCTGGAAAAAGGGGTTGATCGTCACAGATGCACCCCATGTTTATTATCTTGAAGATAGTGATGGCGACGGTCGAGCGGATTTAAGAGACACGCTGCTGACGGGGTTTGCCTTATCAAATCCTCAACACAATCTCAATACGCCACTGCTGGGTATCGACAATTGGATCTACCTGGCACATGAAGGCATCGTATCGACTGAGACTTACCAAAGGGAATTCGGCGACAAAGGCGGTGAAATTCACTATCCAGATCTTCCCTCGGCACCACGACTTCCTGAAAATGCCAACGGTAGGGCCGTGCGCTTTCGTCCGGATCACGGACAACTCGAGGTTCTTTCAAGTCATACCCAATTCGGGCATACTTTCGACGCCTGGGGAAATCATTTTCTCGTCGGAAATGCAAACCACATATACCATGAAGTATTAGCTCAACCTTATCTTCAACGGAACAAGGCTTTGCTGTTGTCCGATGCTACCCAATCTATTTCAGATCATGGTAATGCGGCCGAAGTTTTCCCTACTACGTTAAACCCCCAACATCAGCTGCTTACTGATGTCGGAGTAATCACATCCGCATGCGGCTTGACAGCCTACCTAGGAGGAGCATTTCCTTCGCCTTACAACGAAAACACAACCTTTGTAGCGGAACCTGTCAGCAATCTTATTCACGTCGACAAATTGAAACAAACTGGTGCCACTTTTACTGCGAGTCGAATTAGAACCCATCAGGAATTCATGACGTCCAGTGATGCAAGGTTCCGTCCTGTAAACATGTATGTCGGACCAGACGGCGCGCTGTATGTTGTGGATTATTACCGGCAGATCATTGAGCATCCCGAATGGATGGGCAAGGAGGTAATTGAATCAGGTGATCTTTACAACGACGCCGATAAAGGAAGAATCTATAGGATCAGTAAAAAAGACGCGGGACCCCCAGCATGGACGAAAGGGTTGGCGCTGGGGGATGCGAGCGACGAAGACCTTGTTTCGAGATTAGCGGACCCTAACATCTGGTGGCGGCAGAACGCACAACGATTGCTGATCGACCGCAAGAGCAAAAGTTCTTATAATCTTCTAAATGACATGGTGGTGAATCCCAACGCAATGGGTAGGTTACACGCATTATGGACTCTGGAAGGGCTAGCACAATTGAGGCCTGAACAAATTGAACACGCGCTTCGTGATAGGGAAGCGGGTATTCGCGAAAACGCTATAAGACTTGCAGAACTTCATCTGTCGGAATCCCCCGCGTTGGTAGAGGCCCTTTTGGTTTTGAAAACGGATAGCGATACCCGAGTTCGGTTTCAATTGTTGTGCACCCTGGGCTTTCTAAATACGAAATCAGCTGACAGTGCAAGGCAACACATTCTATTCCAGGACATCAATGACAAATGGGTGCAAACAGCAGCATTATCAGCCAGTGCCGATCCCGCAACATTGCTCACCGTTGTAATCGGAAAGGCTGCCAATGCATCTGGCGATTATTCATCGTTGCTCCAAAACTTGGTAGCGATGATTGCATCACGGCAAAAACCGGAAGCAATCCGTCACTTGATGAATCACGTGGAAGCGGCCAAACGAGGAAATCGGCCGGAAGTGGAGGCGGCGATCATGGAAGGCTTAGCCAAAGGGTTGCAGGTGAGCAAATCCCCCACTCTGTTAACGGAATACAACCAACGCGTGATCGTTCGCAGTTTTTTTGATAATGAATCTCCCGCCGTTCGAAAGGCTGCCTTACATGTTTTACAGAGTATTTCTGGTAGGGATGCTGTGGTATATGAAAAAGCCAGACGTGAGGCGCTCCGAATCGCCGAAGATAACACAGAAGAAGAAACCAGAAGAGCAGATGCCATTGATCTCATCGCCATTCAGAACCCCAAGAACTACTCAAGAACGTTAATAAAGTTGTTTGTCCCGCAGGAACCGCTTCCAGTGCAGCTCGCCGCCCTTAGGTCATTAAGTGCAATTCCCGATACTGCTTTCTCTCACCATCTGCTAAAAAAATGGCCGCTTCTCACTCCGCAAGTGCAAGATGCGGCCATTAAAACCTTCTTGACAAACGATGACCGAATTAACATTTTGGTAAGCGCGATCGAAACCGGCAGGATACTTCCATCAAGCATCAGCTGGCCGAGGAGGGTAATGCTGATGGCCCAGAAAAATGAAGAACTTCGCGACAGGTCCCGGGCAATTTTTACTGAGAACAACGAGCAGGAAGTGAACAAAGAATATCAATCAGCGTTGCAACTTAAAGGGGATATTAGAAAAGGCATGCTCGTCTATGAGAAAAATTGCGCGATTTGCCATCAGATTCGCGAATCTAACGGTATAGCTATTGGCCCTGATCTCGGTACAATCCATAATTGGTCACGCGAGGCAATCATGGCACATATCCTTGCTCCGAACCTTGCGATTTCAAGCGGGTTTGACCTTTGGTCAGTCGAATTATTGAATGGAGAAAACATTCAAGGTCTAATTGCCAGCGAGACATCTGGTGCTATAAACTTGCGCAACGTTGGCAATGCCGACAGAATTATCAACCGCAACGATATTCGCTCTTTGAAACCGTTGAAGATGTCCGTTATGCCTACAGGTCTGGAAAAGCAGATAAGCAAGCAACAAATGGCAGACCTACTGGCGTTTCTTAAACAAAACAAATAACTTAGGCTATGGCAAGTCGAACAATGCAAATCAACTATAAAATCTCTCTATGTGCAGTCTTGATTTTGTATACACCTGTTTTCGTTTCATTCGGCCAGCAAACGCGGTTCCCGTGGCCTGAAGGAAAGCAAGTAGCAATAAGCCTCACATTCGACGACGGAAGAATAAGCCAGGTGGAAGGCGGAACAGCACTGCTCGATCAATTTGACGTAAAAGGAACATTCTACGTTGTTCCGCTGGCCGTAGAAAAGAAACTCGAAGGGTGGAAAGATGCCGTAGCAAAAGGCCATGAGATCGGCAATCACTCGCTGACACATCCATGTACTGGAAATTTTCCATGGTCAAGAAATAATGCGCTGGAGAATTATTCCATCGATCAAATGCGGCTTCAACTGATTGAAGCAAACAACCAGATTCAAAAATTACTCGGCGTCGAGTGTCGGGTTTTTGCATACCCTTGCGGACAGACTTTTGTGGGACGCGGCAAGGAAACCAAAAGTTATGTGCCTGTAATTGCTGAATTGTTTGAGTCAGGTCGTGGCTGGCTTGATGAAGGGCCAAATGATCCTGAATTTTGCGACTTCGCCCAATTAACCGGTGTAGAAAGCGACGGAAAGGACTTTGAGCAAATACTTCCGCTCATCGAGTCTGCAAAAGAGAATGGTCAATGGCTGGTATTAGCCGGACATGAAATGAGCGAATCAGGTGCTCAGACCACGAGGCTCTCCATGTTGAAGAAACTACTTGAATATGCGCAGGATCCCGCTCATGGGATTTGGATTGCGCCTGTTGGCACCGTTGCTAAGTACATAAAGGAGCAGCGAAAATTTTAGCCCAACTGGGTGTCCTTTATTTTTCAGCAAGTGAAAAAGTAAACTCAGTGACCTTTTGTTTTTCCGGAGTTCCTTGTATCAACACCGACTTTAAAGTATTCTTTGATAAGCGTTCATAGGTGATAATCGTTTTTTTATCAGGTCTTTCGAAAATTGCTTTTTGACCACTCAGAAATGTAACCGGATATAGATATGGACTTTCTTTATCCTCCCACCCGATCGAACCGGGATTAAAATGTCTCAATTTCAGTACCGGCACAGAATCATTCTCATTCTGTTCAATCACAATAAATTCATAAAAAACAATCTTTCCGTCTTTGACGCATCGAAAAGTGCACATCATACAATTTCCGGAAGGACTGCTCCAGAACTCATCCATATCGCCCCAGTCGGATGTCGCTTTCCAATTCCCAGCCATGAATTCAAGATCGGCTATTTTGAATTTTTGATTCAAAGCTTGTGAATTTGCCGTTATGGAGATAGAAAATACCAGCAGGGGCACGATCAGGTAACTCATAGCGAAGCAATTATTTACAATAGTCGAGGTTGAGAGTCTTCAATAAAGTAACATATACCGAAGGTCCTTAGCAAATTTTTAAACTGAAATTGATTTTTGGAATGATTGAATTGCTATGACAGATAAAATTTATTTTTCATGTTATACTTTCTTTGTTCGCTGTTTTTAAGAAATTCAGACTATGAAATTCCTGTGGTTCGTCACATTAATCATTGGGTTGAAATCGGTTTGCGCACAGGATTTTTCGTCGGAATTGCAGTCCATGGTGGATGCTGAAAACACGTTCGCCAAATATTCAAAAGAAAAAAATACCCGTGATGCCTTTCTGTCTTATCTCACCGATAGCACCGTTTTGTTTGACCAGAACGGTCCGGTAAAAGGAAAAAATTCGTGGGTGCAAAGAAGTCCCAACAACAGTCTACTTTTTTGGTACCCCGAGTTTGTAGGAATATCAAAAAATGGTGATTTAGGTTTCTCTACGGGACCTTGGGAATGGAGTCCAACAAAAGAAACCCCAAAGCCAGAGGCACATGGATATTATGCCACCATTTGGCAGAAGTATCCGGAAGGTTGGAAGATGGCCCTCGATATCGGGGCAAACACGCCTGGCCCAGGGCTGAAGACAATTGGTTTGCATGCCTCTAACCCTCAGACAATCAAGAATAAAGAGTTAGCTAAAATCGTGAAGGAAGTCTTGCTTGCCCTGGATAAAAACTATTCGGACAAACTAGTTCGTGAAACCGCGGGGTTCCTGCCTGATCATTTCTCCAGAGACGGTCTGATCATTCGAACGGGATCCTTTCCGGATTATTACCCTTTCAAAAATTTATCTGACAAAGAAAAGAAATTAAAATTTTCACCAATGGATGGTGATATAGCATCCTCCAAAGACCTGGGCTATGTTTATGGTCGTGTAGAATACGATTCAGTCAAAGATGGCATAGTGTCATTGGTTAATGCAAGCTTTTTACGTGTCTGGAAGATTGAAAATGGGGAGTGGAAGATTGTTTTAGATGTCGTTGGTGCCGAAAACTAATGCTTATGCACCTGAGATTATCGCGCTACTCAAATCTTTATGCCGATAAACTTGTTTGAATGTAGCAGAGCATAACAAAGCGCCTACAAATAATGGAAACGTCATATACTCCGGTTCAATACGTATACAGAGAGATCATCGCTGAGGAGATTGAAAAAAAAACCAAGGGGAAAATTTTTTATTTCAAAGCTGATGAAACCGTTGAATCCACGGAAGGCTGTGCTACTGAACTTCGGGAAATCACAGGAAAGGGACTTTTCATTTTGTTGGATAGCGGTGAATCGATCAGGATCGACAGGATTATAACGTTGTTTGGTAAGCCCGGAGCTGCCTATGACGAATATGATGATTACGCCAACCAATGTCTTTCGTGCAAGGGTGGTTATGAAGATTAATCCAGACCATCACTGCTTACGTTTTAAAAAATTTGTTTGAAGTAATTGAAAGTTGTTCCAGCCCTTTCAATAAAAAAGAAAAGGGGGATTTAGATCGCAGATTACGAGTGGAACCTAGGATAGCTGCTGTCAAATGATTTCGTTGCGTATTGACGTACAGTAAGGAATTTCTTTTTCAAACATATGTCCACCGTACCAGCCATTTCTATTATCACACCGGTATGGAATGGCCTTCCGTATATTAAAGAATGTATAGGATCAGTTTTAGCGCAGGAATTTCAAAATTGGGAAATGCTAGTGGGAGACAACGGTTCGACTGATGGAACCAGAGAATATCTGAGCGGGCAAACTGATTCACGGATCCATATCTATAACCATAAAGTAAATCTCGGAATTTCTGGAAACCTTAATTTCCTATTTGCCAAGGCCACTGCGCCGCTGGCCTACATCTTGTGTGCCGATGACTATTTCCACCCTAACGGATTGAGCTATGTAATTAGCGAGTGGAGTTCCTCAAAACCGAGTGTAGTCTTTATTTGCTTTAGCCCCGATGCAGGTGACTCCAAGCTGAGGCGATATTCGCATAGCGTCCTCCCTGAAAATATCCCTCCGCCGAAGTCAAGATTGGCATTCTTCCTCTTTGGCAATTTTACAGGTAATGTATCTAACGTTTCCGTAAAAGTCTCAGCCGTTAATTCTACAGGTGGATTTGTGGGACATTTAAAAACAGCCCAAGATTTTGAAATGTGGTGCAGGCTCTCAAAAGACAATGATGTGATTTTAAGCCGTAAAAATGTAGTTTATGTAAGACGACATCAAGCGGCAGCCACGAATTATATGACT
>JAICGJ010000162.1 GCA_025923195.1 Chryseolinea sp. | reverse complement strand
TATGCAAACGGTCCGCCAGTTTGATCAGGATCACGCGAACATCTTCCGAGAGCGTGAATAGCATCTTTCGGAAATTTTCAGCCTGCTGTGAAGTCCCGTATTCAAATACGCCTCGGATTTTCGTAAGCCCGTCAATGATACGCGCTATCTTCTTTCCAAACATTCGCTCGATGTCAGCGAGCTCAATATCTGTGTCCTCCACAACATCGTGCATCAGCGCCGAAATAATTGAGGTAGTACCCAAGCCGATTTCTTCAACGCAAATCTCTGCAACCGCAAGAGGGTGAAATATGAATGGTTCCCCGGATTTTCGGCGCATGTCCTTATGCGCTTCAAGTGAGATTGTGAATGCCTTTTTTATAAGTTTTGCATCACCGTCTTTAAGGATTGGTTTGGCCTTGCGTAACAGCCTTCTGTATCTGCCTATAATCTCTCTTTTCTCCTGCTCGGTATCAATTACCATCTTTACATTTTGTTAAACCTAAAATAAAAATGTGCTTTTAGGATAAAAATGTCCTTTTCTCGTATAACAAACTTAAACTATTTCTTATTTCTGAATTATCTATAAATTTGCCCCTCCTTTTTGAAGATGTGGGGGTCTCAGTCGATTGTATTTCGGGCGGGGCGACTGACGGATCGGCAGGTTCGGTAGGGTGCGAAACACGCAAGCCCCCTTCTTTTCGAAACGCGGGGGTGGCGTTCCCAGCATCGTTAGCCGCGGATGTGGCGTAATTGGTAGCCGTGCCAGACTTAGGATCTGGTGCCGAAAGGCGTGGGGGTTCGAGTCCCTCCATCCGCACTGTCGAACCCTCGATGCCCGAAACAAACCGGGCCTTGAGGGTTCTTAGTTTATTTGGTTGGAACAACAAACGTTTGAGCTTTGGAAATAACACTGAACAAAAAGAACAACACTGAAGGTTCTATTAAAATTAGAGTAACCGAAGGTGATTATCAACCCCACGTTGAAGAAAAAGTTAAGGATTATGCCCGGAAAGCCAACATAAAAGGATTTCGTCAAGGCAAGGTTCCGACCGGTGTGATTAAAAAGATGTTTGGCAAATCCATCATGGTTGAAGAAATCAATCACCTTTTGTCGCACAAACTTTCAGATTATATCAAAGAAAATAATTTGAAGATCCTGGGCGAGCCACTTCCTGATCAGGAAAAGGCATTAACCATTGATTGGGACACACAAAAAAGTTTTGAATTCGATTATGAAATCGGAATGGTGGATGAGTTCTCTTATGAGCTTTCCCAGAAAGTCAAAGTAAAATCCTACCCGATCGAAGTGGACTCTAAAGTCGTTGATGAAACCATATCAGACTTGACGAAACGCTTCGGGAAAGTGAGCTATCCAGAAACGACGGAAATTTCAGACAATTTATTTGGAGAATTGCGATCAGTTGATTCGGATTTCAAACAAGAAAATGCTTTTATCGCCGTCGCGAATATCGCCAAGAAAGAGCAGAAGAAATTTGTTGGCCTGAAGAAGGATGAGGAGGTTGAATTCGAAATCGAAAACCTGTTTTCCGACCCTGCGAATATTGCCCAACTCCTGGGCCAATCGTCAGACGAAGCAAAAAGTGCTAGGGGTAAGTATGTTTTTAAAGTTAGCACCATTAGCCGAACCGAGCCTGCAGAATTAAACCAGGAATTGTTTGACCGGGTATTCGGCAAGGATTCAGTAACGTCGAAAGAAGAATTCATTGCCAAGGTAAAGGAGACTATCGGGGAAAACTACAAACGCGAATCAGATCATTTTTTCGAACATCACATTGAAGATTACTACGTTGAGAATACACCGATCAATCTGCCGGATAATTTTCTGAAAACATGGCTGAAGGCGTCCAGCAAAGGTGAGGTTACCGATGAAGTGCTGGAGAAGGAATTTGAGCACTACAAACGCAGCCTGAAGTGGGACCTGGTTAAAAACAAAATAGCGGAGGACAATAAGATTTCTGTCGACGCCGATGAGGTTAGAGCAAAAGCGAAAGACCTGATTATAGCCCAGTTCGGCGGGAAAGCCTTTGCCGACCAAATTAGTGATCGGCTAGACGGAATTGCCGACAATTATTTGCAGAATGAAAACGGTCAGAACTTCATGAAGATCTACAACCAACTGCGCGCCGAAAAAATACTCAAGCTTATCCGAGAGAAAATTACAGTGCAAGAGAAGAAGGTGACTGTCGATGAATTCAAGAAGATTGTTGAAGAACACAAACATTGATAGTCCGGATTTTCTCACAAGCACTCGACTGCGAAGGTATTTATGAACGTCGCAGGGTATAAAGGAATTTTCAATATAATATCACTGGTCATACACTTGACGTGTGCAATAAATTGGCCGGTAATACGACCCTAGACTAGCTCATCAATTTTCCGGACAAAACCATTTTCAGCGAATCAGGGTTGTTAGGTTGGAATTTAAAGGTAGGATGGCTATGATTGTTCGGTAAAGGCGAATTAAAGGTCCTTATTTACCGATTTATTAAGACAAAATTTTAGACTATGAATCAAAATAATGAATTCAGGAAGTATGCAGTTCATCACCTCGGCATGAGCGGAAATACTGTCGATAGTTATGCCGGAAAAATCGATGGTTATGCCCATCAAATTCAGGATATGACCCAGTATGTGATTGAAGAGCGTCCTGGAAATTTTCGCGCTATCGATGTCTTCACAAGGCTCATTTCTGACCGTATTATCTTTCTGGGAATGGGAATCGATGATCAGATCGCAAATCTTATTACGGCACAGCTGCTGTTTTTGGAATCGTCCGACCCCCGAAAGGACATTATCATGTATATCAATAGTCCGGGTGGTTCAGTCTATGCGGGGCTTGGTATTTACGATACAATGCAATATGTTAATCCTGACGTTGCGACCATTTGTACCGGGCTGGCGGCCTCGATGGGTGCGGTTCTGCTGACGGCTGGAGCTGCCAAAAAACGTTCAGGTTTGCCCCATTCCCGTATAATGATACATCAACCCATGAGCGGAATGCAAGGACAGGCTTCCGATATGGAAATATCATTAAAGCAAACTTTGGAAGTAAAAAAGGATTTATATAACATCTTGTCCAAGCACAGCGGTATGGAATATGCTAGAATTGAGAAGGATTCGGACCGCGATTACTGGATGAGGGCATCTGAGGCCAAAGCATATGGCCTAATTGATGAGGTCTTGGAACGCAAGAAAAACTAGTTTCATTTTGACTCCATGGGAAGTTAAAATGACTATATTTAAGAGGTCTATTGTGACAATTATAATCAATTAGCAAGTTATGGCAGAAGTCACGTGTTCGTTTTGCGGAAGAAGTAAGAAGGATGTGGACCTGATGATTTCAGGTATACATGCACACATTTGCGATAAATGTGTTACTCAAGCCAACCAAATATTGGGTGAAGAGAAGAAGAGCAAAACTGAAGCGGGTTTCTCGCCAAATTTCAAATTGATCAAACCCCAGGAAATCAAGAAGTTTCTGGATGAATATGTAATTGGCCAGGATGAAGCAAAGAAGATCATGGCAGTAGCTGTTTACAATCACTTCAAGAGATTGATGCAGCGTAAGCTCGACAATGATGTATTGATAGAAAAATCAAATATCATCATGGCGGGCGAAACGGGAACTGGCAAAACTTACCTGGCACGGACACTGGCAAAATTGCTGCAAGTGCCGTTTTGTATCGCCGATGCGACAGTTTTGACAGAGGCGGGATATGTTGGTGAAGACGTAGAAAGTATTTTGACGCGCCTCTTGCAAGCGGCAGATTACAACGTAGAGGCTGCCGAGCGGGGAATAGTATACATTGATGAGATCGACAAGATCGCCAGAAAATCTGACAACCCCTCCATTACCCGTGACGTTAGCGGGGAAGGAGTTCAACAGGCATTGCTAAAATTGTTAGAAGGTACTGCGGTAAACGTACCTCCTCAGGGAGGCCGCAAGCACCCTGACCAGAAGATGATCACTGTTAACACCGAAAACATCCTCTTTATTTGTGGTGGAGCATTCGAAGGAATATCAAGATTTATTGCCAATCGCCTGAACACCCGTCCTCTCGGATTTGTAGCCGGCAACGATGGCCCCCACCCTGGCAATATGGACAAGGACAATTTATTACAGTTTATTACAGCCCAGGACCTGAAGAGCTTCGGGCTTATACCTGAATTAATTGGTCGATTGCCGGTGGTGTCGTACCTGAACCCACTTGACCAAAATGCACTTCGTAAGATCCTTACCGAGCCCAAAAATGCGTTGTTAAAGCAATATAAGAAGTTGTTCGACATGGAAGGAATTGAGCTGGAATTCAAAGAAGGCGCAATTGACTTCATCGTTGAGAAAGCGATGGAGTTCAAACTCGGAGCGCGCGGTTTGCGAAGCATCTGCGAAGCAGTGATAAACGATGCTATGTTTGAATTGCCCTCGGAAAAAAATACCGACCGCCTTGTTATCAACCGGGCTTATGCGGAGGAGAAATTCAATAAGTCGCAGTATAGTAAGTTGAAGGTAGCATAGCGGGGAATGGTAAGTAGTAAGTAGTAAGTAGTAAGTAGTAAGTAGTAAGGCATTTCATAGGAGGGCGTGTGGGATTGGAAAGCAGCCCGGCAACTTACTTGCTTTCCTGGATTACTAATGAAGATTAATACATCTCACCCTGAGGCAGACACCACTTCCCACTTACTAATTACCCAAGATAGCTCACCATCAGCCTCGCAGCATTCTCCGACGCCGAGCCTGTATCCAGTTTCTTAATTATCTCATCGTAGCCTTCGATCATTTTTGCGCGGTAAGCACCATCCTCTAAAAGCCTTCCAAGTTCTTGTGCCACATCGTCAGAATTGGCGGCTGATTGGATCATTTCTCTAACGACATGCCTACCCGCTATCAGGTTTACAAGCGATACGAACTCCACTTTTATCAGGAGCTTGGCCAATCGGTAAGTGATGGCGTTCGCCTTATAAACGACAATTTGGGGAACTTTAAAAAGTGCAGTCTCTAATGTCGCTGTACCGGACGTGACTATCGCAGCCGTTGCATTTTGAAGGAGGTTATAGGTATCTTCGAATATCAAGTCAACATTTTTTAAATCGCGCAGTTCCTTATACCACACTGGATCAAGATTGTTAACGGCTGCCACGGCAAACCGGTGCGCCGGGAACCTTCGGACAACCTCTGCCATCAGTGGAATGATGCGCTTCAATTCCTGCTTACGGCTGCCTGGCAACAGTGCGACTAGCGATCGCTTTCCATTCGAATCGTTGTTATTTGACAGGGGATGATTGGAGAGATGGGATTTTATGGCGTCCAGCACCGGATTCCCAACATAGTGGGCTTCCCATTGAAACTTCTTGAAGAACTCTTTTTCAAAAGGAAGTATTACAAACAAATGGTCTACATAAGGCTTCAACCATAGCGCCCTTCCCGGATACCACGCCCAGTACTTCGGTGGGATATAATAGAAAATCTTGAATTCATTTTTTTTTCCAAACCTAGCGATCTGCAGGTTGAAACCTCCATAATCAATGAGTATGATAACGTCTGGCTTATTGGACAGGATATCGGCCTTACACAGCCTGATGTACTTCCTGATCTTGTTGGCATTTGTGACCAACTCCGCGAGACCCATAAACGCCATCTCAGCGTAATTCACTGTCAGATCAACTCCGGCCTGTTGCATAAATTCGCCCCCAAACCCCCGGAATTGAGATGTATGATCAATTTTTCTAATTGCCTTTACTAAGTTGCTACCGTGTAAATCACCAGATCGCTCACCTGCAACAATATAATAGCGCATAAGATACAGTAAGGAAGAGCCCTTCTACGTTGCAACGAAGTACGAATATTTGAAACTATTCTCCAAAGTACTCAATGTAATTGCGCGGCGTTTCATACAGCCGCAAGCTATGTAACTGACCTCTGCTAGTGATTGAAGGCAAGCGGGCGTTTAGAATTCTCCAGATCTCAACAATTAAATTCTCACAACTTGCCAACTTTCCACGCATGAAATCCACGTCCAGGTTAAGATTTTTATGATCCAGCTTGTCGATAACCTCGGACCGGATCAATAGACTTAATTTCTTTAGATCAACGACAAATCCAGAATCCGGATCGGGTACGCCTTTGACAGTAACAATCAAGTCAAAGTTGTGACCATGCCAATTTTCATTGGCACACGGTCCAAATACTTCCGCATTCTTTTCCTTTGACCAATCGGGATTGTAGAGCTTATGCGCTGCGTTAAAATGTTCTTTGCGGGAGACGTAATGCATAGGCACAAAAGTACCGAGCTTAGATTGATTTTTGAAAGAGCATCTGCTCTTTTAAAAGAAAATGAAATCAAACGTCAATTCATCCACCAATCAGGCTTGGAGACAACAATACCATTTGAGTATGCCCCACAGGCGAAACATTCGGGCGCTGGGTCCTGGAAGGGTACGGAACAATCCTTCTGCAGCGTATTTTCAACATAATAAGAAAGTTCCGATTTATCGAAATACCACCTTTTAGCCTGTTCCTGAACAACTCCGAAATAGCCTGAAACCCTTCTATCATCCGTCAGGGAATGAAAATTTGTGCTGAGGTTAAAGGGCGGTTTGTTGAATATCGCGCCATTCTCATTCTGCTCTTGCATTTCTTTCCAGAAAAAATAGTTTTCTTCCCTCATTGCGTGCTGCACAATCAAAGTCGAAAATCTTTCAAAGAAACGCTCATTTCGTACAGTCTCAAGCAAAAACAATCCCACATTAAGAGTCCCTGCTTTGTTATGCTGTAGCAAAGTATAATTTCTGATGTAGTAAGGATCAGTAGCCCAACAGACGTCTAATCGGGAACCAAACGGTGCAATATAGATCCAGTGTGGAACAAACGTCCATCGGTAATAAATTGGCTGGTCAGAAATATTTTCGGCAATAGTTACTTCAGTTCTTATTCCTTTAGCATTAACGATCACATCCTCGTTTGCCTCGACAATATATTTTTGAAATTCCTCTTCCTTGAAATTAATGTCACCCATGGCGGGCACTGATACTTCGGGTAAATATTCCCAGTCGGACTCAATAATAGTCTCGTCGGAAAGCATAACAACGAGCTTGTACCTCACGCCCGCCTCAGCTTTAAAATCGTCATCGAAAAGGGAATAGACTCCAGGTGATGATTCGGTATAATCCCAGACCTCGTCTTCATCATTGGCCAAGTGCACCTGCGCTTCTTGGACAGGTTGGGGCCTGCTATTCGTAACGTCTCCGGTAGTCGTTAGTTTGACCGTGAAATACCTTCCATCAGAAGGATAATCGACTGTTTCTTCAAAGGATTTGTCTGAGATATACGCTTCAACCACTAATGTGGGTTCATTATTCTTGATCGCGAATTCGTACGGCTCAATACAACTTATAACAATCCAAAACAGGATGAAATATTGAATCTGCTTCAACACTATCTAAAAATTAAAGTTGTAGGTAATTGATGGAAACACACTGCCGAGCACCGATAGCTTGCTGGCTGTTCCAAATCGGTTAAAAGAAATTGAGTAGGTATTTTTTCTGCCGTATAGATTGAAAATCGAGAAAACCCATTCGTTCTTAAATCTCCTGTTCCGGCCTGGTTTTTCTTTAACGGTAAGGCTCACGTCCAACCGATGATAGTCGGGTATACGATATTCGTTTCGTTGTGAGTAGTTCAACACCGAGAGATAAACGTCATAACTGAACTTCGATATTGGAATAGTAATGGGGCGACCCGTGCTGTAATTGAAATTGGTGGACAAATATGTTCTTTTTCCCAGGCGATAATTCACCACGAGATTAACAATGTGCGGTTGATCAAATGCGGATGGATAATACTCGCCATTGTTGATGGTCAGTTGAGTGTTCGTTTGATCATAGAACTTTCGTAAACTTCTCGAATAGGTGTAGGATAGCCATCCATTAAATCGCCCCGTATTTTTTTTGAAGAAAACTTCCACTCCATATGCTTTTCCTTTTCCCTGAGACAGACCAGCTTCCAACGCAGGATTAAGAGTTATATCAGCTCCTTCAATATAATCCACCGCATTAAATATTTCCTTATAAAATCCCTCGACTGAAAATTCATACAAGTTGTTCGCAAGATTCTGAAAGTATCCCAGCGAATATTGATTCCCTATTTGAGGTTTTAAATATGGACCGCTGGCTACCCAATAGTCCTGGGGTGTTGTCGACGTTGTGTTCGATATCAAATGCATATACTGATAACCGCGATAATAACTGGCCTTTAATGAAATGTCTGAGTTCAACAGATATCTCAGGGAGACCCTGGGCTCCCATCCATTGTATTTTTTTATAACCTGATTGTTACTATATGATATCGTGTCGGTGATGACCGGATATCGTCCTTGTATGTTGTCATAGTCAAACATGTAAATTTCATCCTCGCCAAGTCGGATAAACTGCGAATAACGGAGGCCTGCCGACAGCGACCATTTATCAGAAAATTTGATATCAGCTTGCATAAACACTGCCCCCTCAACCATTCGTTGATCATTCATATCTTGAAAAGTTACGTTATCCGAGTTTTGATTCGGTACCAACTTACCTGGTTCGATCACGATCCCATTCAAATCAAAGCCTCCCAGGATTTTTGACTCCTCACCCAATGAATAGTCGATGTCGTACTTTATTCCGTAGTTATTAATTGCATTCCGGTAAGTGAAACTTTCAATTTCGTTAAAGCTCTCGACGTCGCTAAAATAATTACTGTTGGACAAAATCAGTGCAGAGGAGACTCGATCGTTGAAAGTGTGATCCCATTTTAGAGACGCGTTAAGAGTTCCCCAACTGAACGTGGAATCAGTCGCTAGCGTGAAGGCATCGTAACTGTTGTACAGGGATAGCGTAATAACGTTGTTGGGATTAATGGTATGAAAAATCTTGCCCGTCACATCTCTGAAGTTCGCTGCGCTGTTCTTCAATTGAATATCATCCGTTGACTTGACAAGCCAGTTACAGTACGAAATTCTTCCTCCGATCAAATATGATGATTTGTTCCTGATTAAGGGTCCTTCAACGGAAAGCCTGCTGGAGACCAGACCAGCACCTCCTGTCACTTTTGTTTTTCCTGCGTCTCCGTTCTTTAACGAAACATCCAGGACGGATGAAATTCTGCTGCCAAAGTTTGCAGGGCCGCCGCCTTTATACAGCGTGACGCCATTCACCATGTCAGGATTAAAGGCGGAAAAAAAACCAAACAGGTGGGAAGGGTTATAAATGATGGCGCCATCCTGGGTAATCAAATTCTGACCTGATTCTCCTCCCCTTACTATAAAACCAGAAGATAGTTCACTTGTAGAAACACCTGGCAAGGTTGTCAGGCTTCTGATCGGATCGACCTCCCCTAAGAACGTGGGAAGGGTTTTGATGGTGGCTATGCTCATTTTTTCAATTCCCGTAATCTGGCTAACTACATTCTCGTTGATTCTTTCTGCAGTTACGGTAACGCTCTGCAGTTCCCTTGATTCAGGTGCCAGCGTTGTTGAAATTTTTTCTAATTCACTGAACGGACTAAAGGCAATAAGGTATGTCTTCACATCGTAGCCAACAAATTGAATTTCAAGCACGTGTAGCCCTCTCGTAACGCCATCAAGGCGGAAATTTCCATTAACATCTGAAAGGGTCCCTTTCTTTGTGGCTGGGAAAATTACCTGCGCACCAACGAGTGGCTCATCCGTCTTTCCGTCCAGAACGATTCCCTCAAGGGGAAAGGTCGAAGCTTTCCTTTCTTTCAACACAATATAATTCTCCTTGGTGAGGGCATAGGTTTCTGCCTGGACCCTATCGACAATGAAAGTTACTTTCTCATTTATTCTTACCATTTTGTAAATACTGGCATAGTTATCAAGGTATTCGAGCACCCTTTGTCGGGTCATTACATTGTTAACCGTCAAGGCTTGCAGTTTATTCTCATCGAAAATGAAATCCACCCCATATTTCGTTTCCATTTCAAGCAGCAACGTCCCCAGAGGTTTCCCGTTATCGCTGCTTTCCACATAGAGATCTTTGACCGACTGAGCAACAGATGGAGCGTAAAGCAGTATGAATAGTGATGCCAGTAATTTTCTCATCGCTTCGGTCGAATGTCACCTATAATGGCTAGACTAATAGCCTAGACCTCAGGTTGGAATTAAGGAAAAATTAATTTTGACTGGGAGATAAGGGGTTGTAATAACCTTGCCCATTAACTCACAAGATTCTTGTAAAAATAAAGGTGCCTGTTGGAGGCACCTTTATTTAATTTACTCGGTATCTGATTGGAAATCAATTTACGTCCCAGAATACCCTTGTCTGTACATCATCGTTTCCGCCAATCATAGCTTTGGCTGCTGTAAGATTAGTACCGTTAAGTGTTGCTTCCTCTATCGGGAATATAAACCTGTTTGGTATATCAGTATACTCTAACAGCGGAGGAACGTTAAATCCTACGAAGTCCAAACGTCTCCAGGTAGACCAGCCCTCGAAGCCCCTGTTATAAAATGCTATCCATTGTTGAACACCAATTTTTTGCTTCCAGGTTCCTTCAGCAGTCGCATAAGCAACGTCAGGGTTAGCGAGGTAAGCAGTGATGTCAGCGTCGGCAACTCCCCAATATTCCATCGAGGCGGTAATAGCATTAGCATAATGTTCTGCAGCGGTTGCAGGAACCGTATATCCTCTTTCAGCAGCTTCTGCCAACAAGAATTCTACTTCAGAATAATCCAGGATCAGACCTTCTAATGTTGGATCATGGAACAAGTCTCCGATATGGGACTTTTGAGCGTATGTGTTGTTCGTTCCATAAATTCCACCTTCATAAACACCACCGGCTATTGGCTCAGCAAAGACCTCAATTCTGGGATCTGATAACTCGTTCAACCTGTCGATTAAAGTATTTGCTACTACATAGTCAGCACGTCCGCTCTGAACGAGATCTTCATGAATTGGATTCGTATTAGGGAATGCCCCAAGATAAGTAATCGAGGCGTTGTCATCATTGCTGTCGAAAACACCACCTGCAACGGCCTCACTAACCATCGTTGCAGATCTCGATGAATTTACATCCGCGGTTGTGATCGCAAGTTTCAATTTTAATGAATTCGCAAGCTTCAGCCATTTCTCGGTATCACCTTCATATACAGGATCCTGATCTTCGGAGAAGGAGGCCTCAGCCGGATCAAACATTCCAATCGCGTTATCCAGCATGACGATGAGCTGGTCGTATACAGCTGATCCTTCGTCATACTTAGGTGAAAGAATTTCAGGGTTGAGAGCTTCACTAAACGGAACAGCACCAAAAGCATCAACCAAAATTGCAAAGGTATAAACCTTGCAAACATCGATTATGGCCAAGCGATTATCGCGTTCTGCTTCGCTAAGCGGCAGTGATTCCCATGTGTCGTTGGTAATGATTCTGGCTTGATCAAGATCCATCAGCGCGTCTCTGTAGCCACGCCTCCAGAAATTATCCGGATTTCTCCTTCCAACCATGTTGTATTGGCTTTCATCTGGATAAGTTGTTTGAGCCCAGTACTGAGCATACAAGCGAAACACATTGATATTCACGTCGGAATTATTCATCATGTAGAACATCTCGTTCAGTCCGTTTGTGAATAAGGGTTCGGCTGGTACCTCGACTGCATTTTTCGTGGGCTTGTTCAATTCTTCAAGTCTGTCGTTACAGGACATGAATGCACCCGTAAACAGTATGATTAATATTATCTTTCTCATAGTTGTCTCAAATTAATAATTAGAAATTCAGATCAAGCTTTACACCGAAAGTCCGAAGTGTCGGATAAGAACCTGACAGGTATCCCTGGCCGTTACCAGCGCTTAAGCCTGATTCTGGATCTGCATGAGGTACATTCTTGTTTATAATCCACAGGTTGGAGCCTACAGCAGATATTGATGCGTTTTGGAAGACATTCCCAAATAAATTCTTCGGCAATCTGTAAGTAATCGCTACTTCTCTCAGTTTAGCAAAAGATGCATCATATACAGTCATTGAAGAAGGCTGACGTGTTGCATTACCCCAGTAGTAAGCGCCTCCATAGAAGTCTGCCCGTGCTCTAATTGTATTTTGTGAGCCATCGGCCTGAACACCGTCAAAGAGAATACCACCACTTGTTGGTCCGTACCCAGCTGCAGGGTTGCCTGGTTCATTGAATACCAGCGCATCGCGGATTGGATTGCCCAATTCATTAAGTCCGGCAGTTTCAATCGGAATTCCAGTACCCTGGCCGTAGTGCATATCCAATGAGTAAACTTCACCACCTTGTGAGAAATCAAGGAGGAAACTCAATTCAATGCCCTTGTAGCTAATTGAGTTCAAGATACCTCCTGTCCAGTCTGGATTTGGATTACCAATAACCTGATCGGCAATAGCAACTGGATAGCCACTACTATTAATAACACGCTGACCATTTAAAAATTCATATCCCGTTCCTCTTAAAACACCATAAGGTTGACCCACTGTGGCATTTAGGGAAACACCACCCTGGAAGCTATTGATCTGGTAATTGTCGATACCTTCCGGTAGGGAATTTACGTTGCTCACGTTCTTTGCCCAATTGGCTGTGATGTTCCAGTTAAGATTTGCGTTCTTGATGATATCATAACCAAGGGAAACTTCAACTCCTTTGTTTTCAATTTCACCTCCGTTCAACCACTTGAAGCTTGTGCCTGTTGCTTTGGATAATTCAACTGATACAATTTGATCCCCAGAAATCTGTTTGTACAGACCCAGGTCAAATCTTAACCGGTTTTCTAATGCGGCCAATTCCAAACCTGCTTCATAGCTGGTCATATCCTCGGGAAGAAGATCAGGATTGTTAACCGTTGTAGGATATGAGTACAATATTGCATTTCCAAAATTATCAACCCTTGTAAACGCATTTGTCGTTCTGTTTGGTCCGGTGTCATTCCCTACCTCAGCGTAGTTAATTCTAACCTTTCCAAAATCGAGGAAAGAAGTTTCGAGCAATTCGCTGAATACAAAACTCAAAGCTTCTGAATGATAGAAGTAAGAGTTGTTGTCAACCGGCAAGGCAGATGATACGTCATTTCTGGCTGTCAGGTCAAGGTATAGCATGTTCTTGAAACCTAGATTTGCATTGGCAAAAACACCGTAAACTTCTTTGTCTGTATCTGTTTCAATCGGAATTGGAAGTGTTCCAACCGAGTTGTTCAAAGAATATAGGTCTGGTACCGCCAAGCCGCCTTGTGTTGATGCATAGATGCTGGCAAATTTCTCCTTTCGAATATTGGTACCTAATACCCCAGTGATAGAAAGATTTTCGGAAAGTTGTTTGTTCGCAGTCAGGATAAGGTCATAATTGAATTCGCTTACATTGCGGTCTGTCCTCTGATATCCTGATCCTTCATCAGCCAGGTTAATGCCGAACTCACCAGGAACGCTACCTACAGCAAGCCTTTCTTCTCTAAGCTCCGTATAGGTATCAGCCGTCACCCTACCCATGATATTCAGCCATTCTGTTGGTTTGTAATTCAAGGCGAAATTTCCATATACGCGGGTGCGCTCATCGGTGGTAAAGTTTTTAAAACGGGTCCAATAAGGGTTGTCCCAGAAAATTGGAGTTTCAGGATCATG
>JAICGJ010000161.1 GCA_025923195.1 Chryseolinea sp. | reverse complement strand
TTGCTGGGAGCGTGAATCCTTTGGCGATACAGGAGTTTTTCATTTTCTTTCAGATGTTTAGTACCCAGGCATCCTTGTAAGAAGGCTGAGAGTCCCAAAATCCACAGTACATATTTAAATTTTGAAGTACCCAATCGTTTTAAAGCATGCTATCAAAAGCCAAAATCAAGTTTATCAAATCCCTGCAAATAAAAAAATACCGGAGGCAGGAGCAATGTTTTATTGTCGAAGGAGCAAAGAGCGTGCGCGAATTATTGGCTTCCGACTTTCAAATAAAAACCTTATTGGCAACAACAGCATTTTTGTCCTCCGTCAGCATTAATCCTGCAGTAGAAGTTATCGAGGTAACCACAAGAGAACTTGAGGGCTTAGGTGAGTTTCAAACGAATGAGTCGGCATTGGCGGTTGTCGGGCAAAAGCCGAATGAGCGCCTCTCCATTGCAGATAACGAATTTGCGCTTGTATTGGATGATATCCGCGACCCTGGCAATCTGGGAGCAATAATTCGCACGTCCGACTGGTTTGGTCTCAGTAAAATCATTGCTTCGAATGAAACAGCGGATTTTTATAATCAAAAAGTAATAAGTGCCACAATGGGTTCATTTACACGGGTGAAACTGTATTACGCCGACCTGCAAGAATACCTCAGCACAGTGACTCAGCCAGTCTTCGGAACATACCTGAATGGTACAGATGTCCAGAAAGTGAATTTTGGGAGGGGAGGATTTATCTTGATCGGTAATGAATCAAACGGGATTCATCCCGAACTCGACAAATACGTGACTCAGAAGGTGACTATTCCCAGGGTAGGCAGAGCGGAATCACTCAACGCCGCTATAGCGACGGGCATACTTTGTTATGCGGTTTCGACTTTGCAGGCATGAGGGTCAACGGATCGGATCAATGCCAGGCTGAGTAAGTATGTTGGAGAGACTTTCTTATTTTTAAGCAACTTATGCGAACCTTTTGAGGTTTAAAGCCTAACGGCTTCCATCAACGGCAAGGGCCGAGTCACGAATAGAGTTCCTATATGATCGAATATATTATCAAACTAAAGCGGGAAACAAAATCCATTTTCAAAGACCGGTGGGTTTGGCTGATGGCCTGGCGGGATGCAAGGCATAATTTTTCCCGCTTGTTCTTATTTATGACCTCGTTAATTACCGGTATCGCCGCGGTTGTTTCCCTTGATTCCCTTAACCATACACTTCAGAACGATATCGACAGGAATGCGAAAGAGCTGTTAGGTGCAGACCTTGTCATCAATTCAGATAAAAAATTCGATAAAGACGTTTTAACATTATTTGCCTATTCAAAATATGAACAGGCATCCGAGGCCGACATGGCTTCCATGATACTCTTTTACAACAATAACCAATCGAGGCTTGTGCGATTAGTGGCGTTAAGCGGTCCATTCCCCTTTTACGGAAAGATTGAAACGCTTCCGGCCGATGCCTACGAAAAATTGTCCAAGGGAAGATTTGCCATGTTAGACGAAACGTTGGCCAGCCAGTTTGAGGTCAGTTCCGGCGATTCGGTCAGAATAGGAAATGGAGTCTTTACAGTTGCAGGGACGGTTTCTAAGATTCCCGGAGGAGGAGGCATCATGGCCTCATTTACGCCTTCAGTATATATCTCGATGGGCGAACTCGATTCCACAAGGTTGGTTCAGTATGGAAGCCGCGTGAACTATAAACAGTTTTTTAAAATAGACAGTGAAGCTCAACTTGAAGATGCGCTAAAGACGTTTGAGCCCATCATTAAGAAATATGGACACTCTTACGAAACTGTGGAGCGAAGGAAGGAGGGATTGGGAAAGGGATTCCGCTCGATATACCGGTTTTTCTCTTTGCTTGCTTTTGTCGCGCTGATTCTTGGATGCATTGGAGTAGCGAGCTCGGTGCATATTTATGCGCGGGAAAAACGAGAGGAAGTTGCCGTGCTGCGATGTGTTGGATCTTCGGGATGGCAGGCATTCAATATTTTTTTCATCCAGATATTTATTCTCGGTATGATTGGAAGCGTGCTTGGGTCACTCTTAGGCGTGGGGATACAGCAAATATTACCCTTCTTTATCCAAGGCCTGGTTCCTTTCGACATTGGCTTTACACTCTCCTGGAGTTCACTATTGCTAGGTTTGTTAATTGGTGCAATAGTATCGGTTTTGTTTTCAATTCTGCCGTTGATCTCTGTTCGCTTTGTGCCTCCGTTGACCGTGCTGAGAGCGTCTCCCACACCTCAGCAGAACTTTTCGAAGACAAAAATCGCTGCCATCGCGTTGATCGCGCTATTCCCCTTAGCTTTTGCCGCCCTTCAAACAAAAAGTATCCTCACCGGCACATTCTTCTTTCTTGGCCTGATGGCTGCGCTGGGCTGCCTTACGCTGGTGGCGATCTTATTACTTTATTTAGTGAAACGCTTTTTTCCGGATAAGGCTGGATTTATTTTGCGGCATTCTCTCTCGAGTCTTTTCAGGCCAAACAATCAAACCAGGGTGCTATTGGTCACGATAGGGCTGGGCGCATTTATCATTTCGACATTGAATATTATTGAGCAAAGTATGCTGGGACAAGTGGAGTTCACAGGGCAGGAAAACCAGTCGAATACGATACTGTTTGACATTCAGCCGGACCAGAGGCAAGGAGTGATTGACCTGATGCAAGAAAATAAGCTTAAGGTTAATCAAGTGGTGCCAATCGTTACCTGCAGAATCAGTGAACTTCATGGCAAAAGTGTAGAATCAATTCAAAATGATACTACGGATAAAATTCCTAACTGGGCGCTTACACGAGAGTATCGTGTGACCTACCGCGACAGTCTTCATCACTCTGAGGAGTTGACCAAAGGCGAATTGCAACACCGGCGGCAAGGCAGGGATTCAATTTGGGTTACAATATCAGAAGGCATGGAGGAAAATTTGAATGCGACGATAGGGGATTCAATTGTTTTTGATGTGCAAGGTGTACCCATGAAGGTAAAGATTTCAGGAATCCGGAAAGTCGATTGGCCAAAAGATCCACCTAATTTTATTTTTGTATTTCCTTCGGGAGTTATGGAGGAAGCTCCCCAAATATTTGTCACATCAACCCGGATCGACAATCAGCAGCAGGCTAATAGCTTTCAGCAGCAACTGGTCATGCAATTTCCCAATGTTTCCCTTATAGACCTCAGGCTAATCCTGAGCACGGTCAATGATCTTTTTAACAAGCTTGGACTTGTGATCCGATTCCTTGCATTGTTTAGTATCATCACGGGACTGGTCGTGCTCGCGGGAGCTGTCATCAACAGCAAGTTCCTTCGCATAAAGGAAAATGTTCTGCTGCGGACTATTGGGGCGCGCACCCGACAAATCATTAAGATCACATTAATTGAATATGCCTGGTTAGGTTTGTTCTCTGCATTAACCGGCATCATACTCTCCCTTGGAAGTGGATTCTTACTGGCAAAATTCTTTTTCGAGATCACGTTTGCTTTCGATTGGATTGAATTACTGATCATTGGAGCGGGCGTCATTATCCTGACTATGTTGATCGGCTGGTTCAATTCCCGTGAGGTGATTAACACGCCTCCATTGCAGGTCTTGAGAAAGGAAGCATAGGCCGCTGGCATGTGATGGAGCCCGGCGGCTACAATAAACCGGAAATATTATATATCCAGTTACTTTAGTGTCTTGTAATTTTTTCTTGTCAGATCTATCGTATGCAGCAAGCCATTTTCATTTGTATCATTGGTGATTTCCCAGAACATGATCCCATTCAGGCGTTGATCCAGGGCATACGTTGTCTTTAGCGCCATAGAGCGCTTATCGTCATAGGTGACAAACAGTTTTTGTTTGCTGTTGTATCCATAAGGAGCCTTCGCAACGTCATCCCAATACAAAACAAATCCATTTGAAGCAGTCACTTCCTTGCCGAAATTTCTATAATTAACACCTTTCTTAAATTTTCCGGATTGATAGAGGCCATTGTTTGTGCTTGCAACATTTTCCCAAATACGTCCGTAGAATGCAGCTCCGATAACAAGTTGGCTTCTAGGAATCCCCAGGTTTACGAGGTATTGAACTGCGTTATCAGTCGACTCATGCTGTTCCGGTGTGCTATACAAACCTGTATGATGTCCGGTTACGACAGAATTTCCATTGACTAGGTCATAAGTCATCAGATTGACGCGGTCAACAATACTCATCACTTCCTTCCATTCCACAGCTTCATCGAGGAATTGCTGAAAGCCGCCAGCCGCAAAACTGATTTCGTATCGAGTGCCTAAAGTATTTCGAAGTTCCTTAACAAGCGCCGTAAAATTCGGCTTATCTTCAGGCTTGTATGCATGATCAGGATATCCTTCTACAGCAGGATATTCCCAGTCTAGATCAATTCCATCAGTACCATAGTTTCTGCACAGCTCCAGTACGGATTCCGAGAATTCTTTTCTGCCTTCTGCAGATGAAAATACATCAGAACAAGTTTTGCAGCCTCCCCATCCTCCTAGTGACAAAAGAACTTTCAGAGATTTATTCCTTTGCTTTGCCGCAACTAATTTCTTGATGGCCTGCGAGTCTTTTTCGTCATCCACAGTTAGTTTGTTTCCTGTTAAATGACAAAAGCTGAAAATGACGTGCGTAAGCTTGTCAACGGCTAAACTATCCACCTTCTCGGGGCCTCCAAAAAAGTATGCGGTTACCGTAAATGAATTTTTAGATTGTGCAAAACATAACAATGTTGCATGGCAGAAGATTACCGAGGTGACAAGGCAAAGGCGAATTTTCATAGCTATTTTTTTTTGAAATTTCGCTAAACTTCTATCACCAGCCATCCTATTTATGCGGAGTGGTTAGAATTATTTTCGTGGTGCGCATTGTGTAATGTGTATTTTTTCAAAAAATCACCCTGAGCATAAACTTTCACATCAGTATGCAGTTGCTCTATCGTTTATCGAACAATTAATCCTTAACATCTTTTAATCCCAAAATCCTAGTTAGATTTGCACCTAAAAATTAATTTCACATTGAACTATCTATCGGCGGAACTAGTCGCAAAAACATATAATGATCGTTGGCTTTTCAAAGATGTCTCTCTTGGGATTTCTCAGGGGGATAAATTAGCACTGGTTGGTAACAATGGTGTTGGCAAATCAACCTTGTTGAAGATTCTTACCGGCGAAATTCAACCTGACATAGGTAGCGTGAGCGTTCGTCAGGGTATTCGGATTGGATATCTTACTCAGCAGCCTGACGTGGACGAAAATCTTAGCGTCAAAGACATTCTCTTCAGTGATTCAAATGAAATTGCCAAGACGGTTAAAGACTACGAAGAGTGTATTCACCATCCCGAAACGTCTGCTGAACGCATGCAATCTGTACTCTTGAAAATGGAGGAGTTGAACGCATGGGACTATGAAAACAAGGTCCACGAAGTTATAGAAAGGTTAGGCGTGCCAGATATCGACAAGAAGTTTGGTGAGCTTTCAGGAGGGCAGAAGAAGCGCATTTTCCTTGCCCAGCTTCTTTTGCAGGAGCCCGATCTTATCATCATGGACGAGCCGACGAATCACCTGGATCTTTCTGCCATCGAGTGGCTTGAAAACTACTTGTCCGGTCAGAGCATCACGCTGATCATGGTAACGCACGATCGCTATTTCTTAGATACCATCGTCACCGAGATCGTCGAGTTAGATCGCGGACAGCTGTTCCGTTATAAAGGCAAGTATGCGTATTTTTTAGAGAAAAAAGCAGAGCGTGAAGAATTACTGCGGATCGAGGTAACCAAAGCAAGGAATCTTTTAAAGAAAGAGCTTGAATGGATGAGGCGTCAGCCAAAGGCGAGAGGCACAAAGGCTAAGTATCGTATCGAGGCGTTTCATGAGTTAGAGAAAAAAGCGTCACAGGATCTTAAGAAAGACAAACTTGAACTGGAGATCAAGGAGGCTCGGCAGGGTGGCAAGATTCTGGAGGTCGAACACATTTCAAAGAGCTATGGAACTGTGAAGATCGTACAAGATTTCTCTTATGTTTTTAAAAAAAATGATCGGATTGGAGTTGTCGGGAAGAATGGCATTGGCAAGTCCACATTTTTGGATATGCTCACTGGTAGGTCTAAACCTGATAAGGGTTTTATTATGCCGGGCCTTACCACAAAGTTTGGATATTTCAGACAAGAATCCGTTGGGCTTAATCCAGCAAACCGATTAATCGAAGAGGTAAAAGAAATTGCTGAGTTTATTACACTGTCAGACGGCTCTCAGGTTTCAGCATCAAAGTTTTTGGATATTTTTTTATTTCCACCAGAGAAGCAATACAATTTTATCAATAAACTTAGCGGTGGCGAGAAAAAGCGTTTGCAATTGCTCAAACTTTTGGTAACCAATCCAAACTTTTTGATTCTCGACGAGCCAACAAATGATTTTGACATCGATACTTTAAATGTGTTGGAGGATTTTCTTGAAAAATTCTCAGGCTGCTTGTTGCTGGTGTCTCATGATCGATATTTTATGGATCACTTGGTGGATCAGCTCTTTGTCTTTGAGGGAGATGGAAAGATCAGGTTATTTAATGGCAACTACTCCGACTACCGGACCTGGGTAGACGAAAATGAGGAGAGTTCGCCAAATACCGCTGTGGCAGAGACGCCTAACGAGCGGCGGAAAGTGGTATCGGATACAAGTCGAAAACCGAGCTTCAAGGAGAAACAGGAATTTGAGAAACTTCAAGAAGAAATCGAGTTGCTTGAAAAGGAAAAGGAGCAGCTAACGAAGTCCCTGAACAGTGGAATGTATGATCACTTGCAGCTTCAGAAGTTGTCGCGGGAAATAAAAAATATTACGGACACCATCGAACAAAAAACCATGCGATGGCTTGAATTGGGCGAAATTATGTGACTGTCTGCCGAAACAAGAACATATTCAATAATAAAACACTATGTAAAAAGTGCTGTATAAATCCATTGAATAGTATAATTTTAAGTCAAAATTAATTGTGAATGAACCTGAACATAGACGCCGTCCAACAAAATACTTATGATGCAATAGTAGTAGGCACTGGCATCAGCGGTGGATGGGCCGCAAAGGAACTAACTGAAAAAGGATTAAAAACATTAGTACTGGAGAGAGGACGGATGGTGAAGCATCCTGAATATCCGACCGCCACCAAAGACCCCTGGGAATTTGAAAATGCTGGCCGGCCTACACAGGAGGATTTGAAGAAACAGGGTGTTCAAGCCCGCACCGGATATACTATTCGCCAGGAGACGAAACACTGGTTCGTGAACGACCTGGAAAACCCTTACACTGAAATAAATCGCTTTGACTGGATGCGTGGATATCACGTAGGTGGTAGGTCCCTCATGTGGGGTCGGCAAAGTTATCGATTTAGTCAGCTAGACTTCGAGGCAAACGCCAGGGATGGTCTTGCCATTGACTGGCCAGTGCGTTACAATGAATTGGCGCCCTGGTATGATTATGTTGAATCATTCGTAGGGGTTAGTGGGCAGGCTGAGAATCTTCCGAATCTTCCAGATGGAAAGTTTCAGCCCCCGATGGAACTGAATTGTGTGGAGCTTGAATTAAAAAAAGCTGTAAAGGATAAACTGGGCAGATTAATTACGATCGGGAGAGTGGCTAACTTGACAGCGACGCTACCGCACAGTCCTCAGCGCGGAAAATGTCAGTTCAGGAATCTTTGCTCTCGCGGTTGTCCTTATGGGGCTTATTTCAGTAGCAACTCTGCAACACTTCCTGCGGCAGAGAAGACCGGCAATATGACCCTTCGCCCCAACTCCATTGTTTACGAATTGATTTATGATGAGCAAAAAGGCAAGGCTACAGGTGTTAAGGTTTTAGATGCTGAAAGTGGACAGCAGACGGAATATTTTGCAAAGGTGATTTTCCTTTGTGCGTCCACCTTTGGGTCAACATTCATTATGATGAACTCAATTTCAAACCGATTCCCGAATGGCTTTGGAAATGATAGCGGCGAATTGGGCCATAATATCATGGACCATCATCTTAGTGTAGGTGCCAGCGCAGATGTCGATGGCTTTGATGATCAGTACTACATTGGCAGGCGAGCAAATGGTATGTACATTCCTCGTTATCGCAACATAGGCAAAGACAAACGCGACTATATTCGAGGATTTGGTTACCAGGGCGGTGCGAGCCGCCAGGGTTGGTCGGGCATTGTCAAGGAATTAAGCCTGGGAGCAGACCTAAAGTCAGCGGTGACAAAACCTGGCAGATGGACCATTGGAATGGGTGGATTTGGTGAAATCTTGCCTTATCATGATAATAAAGTTGTCATCAATAAAGATAAGAAAGATAAGCACGGGTTACCGACACTAACATTTGATGCCGTATTGCGTGACAATGAGCTGAAGATGCGAAAGGATATGGCGAATGATGCCGCTGAAATGCTGGATGCAGGTGGCTTTAAGAACATCCAAACCTTTGACAGGGAGATAGGTATCGGATTGGGTATCCACGAAATGGGTACGGCTCGTATGGGTAAAGACCCAAAAACATCTGTGCTTAACAAGTGGAATCAGGTGCATGCATGCAAGAATGTATATGTCACCGACGGCTCGTTCATGACATCTGCCGGTTGTCAAAATCCATCGCTGGGTTATATGGCTTTCACCGCTAGAGCAGTTGATCATGCCGTCAATGAATTAAAAAGGAATAATATTTAAACCGAGATATAAAATCTATGGATCGCAGAGAAGCATTAAAACGTACCGCGTGGATTATGGGTGGAGCCGTCTCTGCCCCGGCTGTACTTGGAATATTGAAGGGATGTACCGCAAAACCAACTATTGATTGGAAACCTGTATTCCTGTCGAATGAACAGGGAGCACTGGTTACGCAACTTGCCGAAATTATTATACCGAAGACCGACACACCTGGAGCAAAGGAGGTGGGTGTCCCAGGTTTCATCGATCAACTAGTAAATGAGTGCTTTACCAAAGAAGATCAGGACAAATTCCTGAATGGATTAAAGTCCTTTGACGACGATGCCAGGAAGGAACACGGTGATCCATTTATAGAACTTGATCCGGAACAGCAATCAGCATTTGTGAAGAAAGTACATGATGCAGCGGTCAGCGCCGACGATAGTGGAGAAGATAAGCCTTTTATACTGACGATGAAGGAGCTCACGATGCTGGGTTTTTTTACATCCGAAGTAGGCGCTTCGCAGGTACTTCAATACAGCCCCGTGCCCGGTTCTTACAAGGGATGCGTTCCTTTAAGCGAGGCTGGTAACGGAAAAACTTGGGCAACTTAGTAAGTCAAAAGATTTAATGGCATTTCCCGATTAGAGAAGTTGCTGGATTGAGACGTCCTGTCATCTGAATCTTCTTCCACATGACCGTCATTATGGTTCGCAAACAAGGCGAGAGCCACCCGTGAAATAGACTATCCATTTTTTGTTTTAGACAACCCATAAGTTTCTACTTAGGAACTCTTGAGCTAGTCATTCCCAATTTCCAAATCCTAAGACACAATTGGAAATTCTCCAATTCTGGGATAGCAGAAATATTTTGGACGTATTCGCACACGCCCGCTTGTCTTATTTGTAAATTTGTTCTCCTCTCATTAAGGTGCTAATGCCTTAATCTATTCGGCGAGACTTATTAAATCAATCAACCGAAATTCGGTGCCATCGATTTAATGATCAATATCATTAAGCGTGGAGATTATTGTCACAGGAGAAACCAACGACTTGAAATAACACGGCCAATGGCCATAATATTCGTTGAATGAGCGAAATCATGATATGAAGTGATTGTCGTCATATCCCTACAGACTAAACCATGCTAAGTTGTAGTTCACTTTTATTCTCAACCAGACCCTTGACCCTCTTGCCATCCGTATGAAAAGAAATTCTACCTTTCTTGTTTTGTTAATTATGAGTTTGAGCTTTAGGCTTTCAGCTCAATCTGGGATTAGTTTCACAACCAGCACTCTGGCTGGGGTGAATGTCTCAAACCCTACGACGTTGGCATTTGGGCCAGATAACCGGCTGTATGTTACACAGCAAGACGGATTTATCTTTGCCTACACCATTCAGAAAAACGGCCCGAACAACTATGCGGTTACCAACACAGAAGTCATTTCCACCATCAGATCGATTCCCAATCACGACGATAGAGGAGGGGTAATTTCATTTGTACAGCGCCAGGTGACTGGAATCGTTGCAACAGGTACAGCAGCGAATCCAGTATTGTATATCTGCTCGAGCGATCCGAGAATAGGAGGAGGTGGTGAGTTGGGAGACATAGATCTCGATACTAATTCAGGAACAATATCCAAGTTGACAAAAAATGGAAGTACCTGGACCATGACTCATTTGGTTCGAGGGCTTCCCAGATGCGAAGAAAACCATTCGCCCAACGGGTTGGTCCTGGACGAGGTCAACAATATACTTTATGTGGCGCAAGGTGGAAATACAAATGCCGGATCTCCATCTAACAATTTTGGATTCCTTTCCGAGTATGCTTTGTCGGCTGCTATTCTGTCGATCGATATCGACATGATAAACAATCAATTTGGAGGGTCATACACATTGCCCACCCTAGATGATCCTACACGTCCCAATCTGCCCGATGGATCGGATTTAAATGATCCATTTGGTGGTAACGACGGACTCAATCAGGCAAAACTCGTTATTGGTGGTCCGGTACAAATTTATGCTCCTGGTTTTCGCTTAAGCTATGATTTGTTGATAACCAAAACTCCTGGTAAAAGCGGCCGCATGTATACCATTGGTAATGGCGGAAATGCTGGCTGGGGAGGATATCCGGAAAACGAAGGTCAGCCAAATGTTACTAACAATCGTATTCCGTCTGAACCAGGTTCGACAGAACCTACACTTACGGACGACAAAGTAAACAATCGCGATGCTCTTCATTATATAACCGGTCCCGGTTATTACGCCGGACATCCGGTACCTATACGCGCAAATCCCTCTGGGGCTGGCCTCTATTGGTTTGATAATCAAACGGGCATTGAGCACTTTGAATTAAATCCTACTGTGGACTGGCCGCCTTACCCTGTATCAATGGCGAATCCAATCGAGTCAGACTACCGGAATCCAGGCGTCAATGATGGATCACTTTATACCTGGGGAGCGTCTACCAACGGTATGGCTGAATACACATCTACAGCTTTTTTTAATGGCGCGATGGCTGGAAATCTGTTGGCTGCTTCCTGGGACGGTGGTATTCACCGTGTTGAATTAACTGAAGACGGAACTGCTGTAACACAAGTGACAAAGATTTTTACAGGCTTTGGAGATACTCCACTTGACGTAATCGCCCAGGGCGACGGTCAAATTTTCGCCGGAACGATATGGGCAGTTGTTTATGGAGGAAACGGTGTGACAATCTTTGAACCAGTAGGCAACCCGTTTACTTGTACAGGCGATAATGACAATTATACTCTGGATGATGATGATGATGGTTACAGCAATGGAGATGAAACAGATAACGGAACCGATCCATGCTCAGCTTCGAGTAAACCAAATGACTTTGACCTGGATTTCATTTCAGACCTGGCGGACACCGATGATGATAACGATGGCGCAAATGATATTGTTGATAAATTTGCCCTCGATCCTACTAACGGCATGGGTACACAAATTCCCCTCGATTATCCGTTTTTGAATGGTGATCCCGGCTTTGGATTGTTTGGAATCGGACAAACAGGATTAATGACCAACTATGTCGAAGACTATTCGACCCATTATGATTTGGACGATCCGGCGCTGATCGCTGGCGGTGCTGTCGGTGTTTTATCTGTGCCAGCCCAACCTGGTGATGCTGTAACAAATAACCAGCAGTATGCTTTTCAATTTGGTATTCCAATAACACAGTCTGTAGCCACCTTCACGTTAAACAGCCGGATCTTGGGATCTCCTTTCTTTAACGGAGCCACAGGATCAGAATTAGGTACACAGTCAGTCGGTATTTATTTTGGTAACGGAGATCAGGATAATTATTTCAAATTCGTCTTGCACGCCAACAATGGAAACCCTGGCTTTCAAATCCTTTGCGAACAAAATGGATCTATTGTTAATCAACAAATGATCCCGATACCCAATATCCTATCAACAAGCCAAGCTGATCTCTTTATCGAAGTAAACGCACAAACAGGATTGGTAACATGTCGGTACCAGAATACAAGCCTACCGAATCCTGTTGATGTTGGTCAAAGTTTTACGTTATCCGGTAACCTTCTGAGTTTGCTGCTTAATGACACCGACGCGGTAGCCGTAGGCGTTATAGCATCTTGCGGGAATAAAGTACCATTCTCGGCGTCGTGGGACTATATGAAAGTTACGACTACTTCAAATCAGGTGCTCAGTAACATCATCCGTATCAATTCAGGAGGGCCGGCGCAGAATTTTGGAGGGGAAGCCTGGGTAGCGGATCAAAACTTTACAGGCGGGACAGTGTATTCCACCGGAGCGGCGATCAGCAATACCACTCAGGATCAAATCTATCAGACCGAACGATTTGGAAACTTCTCATATGCGATACCGGTTCCAAGCGCAGGTACGTATGCTGTGGACTTGCATTTGGCGGAGATCTATTTCACAACTGCCGGCTCGCGAATATTCAATATCAATATAGAGAATGGTCAGTTTGTTAGAAACAACCTGGACTTGATTCAGACGTATGGATCCATCAATCAGGCGAACGTGCTTCGGGCGGATAATCTGAACATAACCGATGGCACGATCAACATCACATTTAGCAGTGTAGTTGATAACGCAAAGATATCGGGTATTTCTGTCAGCCGATATAATACGCCACCAGCCAATACCCCTCCAGTTGTAGCGCAGCCTTATCCGGATCAAAGTATACCCTCTACGCAGACGAGTTTAGTAATTCAGCTTGGTCAGATCTTCAATGATAACGGTGGCGTGAACAACCTGACATTCAGTGTGCCTAACAATACAAATGCGGCGCTGATTAGCAACACCCAAATCGTCGGATCGCAGCTTACCTTTACACTGAGTGGCACCACAGGTTCGGGGATGATTACCTTGCGGGCTACGGACGCCAGCAATGCCTCGGTAGATGATGTCTTCCAATTGACCGTTACACAGGGGGGAGGTACACCACAATTAGTAAATATTATCCGTATCAATTCCGGAGGGCCGGCCCAGAATTTTGGAGGGGAGGCCTGGGTAGCGGATCAAAACTTTACAGGTGGGACAGTGTATTCCACGGCTGCTGCGATCAGCAATACCACTCAGGATCAAATCTATCAGACCGAACGCTTTGGTAACTTCTCGTATGCGATACCAGTTCCAGGTCCGGGGACTTATGCTGTGGATTTGCATTTGGCGGAGATCTATTTCACAACTGCAGGGTCGCGAATATTCAATATCAATATAGAGAACGGTCAGTTTGTGAGAAACAACCTGGACCTGATCCAGACGTATGGATCCATTAATCAGGCGAATGTCCTTCGAGCGGATAATCTGACCATTACGGATGGCACGATCAACGTAACCTTCACCACTGTAGTAGACAATGCCAAGATATCGGGTATTTCTGTCGGCCGGTATGATACTCCCCCAGCCAATACCCCTCCAGTTGTAGTGCAACCTTATCCGGATCAAAGTTTACCCTCCACGCAGACGAGTTTAGTAATTCAGCTTGGTCAGATCTTCAATGATAACGGTGGTGTGAACAACCTGACATTCAGTGTGCCTAATAATACAAATGCGGCGTTGATTAGCAACACCCAAAT
>JAICGJ010000160.1 GCA_025923195.1 Chryseolinea sp. | reverse complement strand
CTTGACCGTGCCTTCGCCGACCGCGTGCGCTAAAGCTATAGCGGGCGCAAGCGGCTACGCGCAGGCAGGCACAAAAAGAACCAAAAAAGTCAAGAGCCAAATATGCCTGCCTGCTGGAGCTTTAGCGTAGGCATGGCTTCCGCCCACATGCCCGGCCACCCCCGATTTGGCTCGGGCCAGGGCGCCGGCACGGAATGAAGTCTTGCGCTTTGAATGAGCCACTTGGCAGCAGAATTGAATGAGTTCTCAGCGGCTCAATGTAGAGTAGTCTATAGAAGACCGCAGGGGCCGAAGAATACTTTTTTGGATGCCCTGCGTATTCAGCGGCTGCGAGCCGCGGAGGAGCACTGGCGGGAATATTTCTCAGAATCCTTCGCGTTTAAATCTTTGGGACGAGCTACTCTACAATTCCGTGCCTTTTCACGATCCCTGACAATTGTAAATGTCCACAGGTTGGGCTTTCATTTAGTGTGTTCTGTAGACTGTTGACCGTCGACTTGCCTTTCAGTATTCGTAGGCCTTCACCTCCGGCCGTTCCTTCAAAAAAGCATTCAAAGTTTCTAACTTTTCTTCGCGGCCATAGACTTCATACAAGACACCGTAGTCAATTTCGTTTTTTATGTCACGGGCTTTATGGAACGTTAATTTAAGTTTGTCTAATTCTTTTTCCAGCGATGGGATAAAAGTTTCATTCTCCTCAAAAGTAATCTTATATGATCTCGCCTGATGTAATCGCGTGATGAGGCGCTGAATATTTTCAAATAATGTTAATACAATTAGAACGACAGCCGACCCAACCAAAGCGATAAAATATTCCCCCGCTCCGACGGCCATTCCAAGTGCAGCTGCGATCCAGATGGTGGTTGCCGTTGTAATACCATTTATGGTGAGTCCATCTTTAAAGATAACACCGGCTCCTAAAAAGCCGATGCCTGTTATAATCGTGGAAGCGATTCTGTCGGGCGACGATTCTCCCAAAGAAATCGAAATTTCTGTGAATATGGTGGAACCAAAACAAATCATGATCATGGTTCGAAGTCCGGCAGCCTTACTCCGGTACTCGCGTTCAATTCCAATAGCGGTGCCAATGACCAATGAGATTACGAGTTGTAATGCGGTTTCGCTGTGTAGTTCCATAGATCTGATGAGATACGACGTTTGGTATAACAAAATAAAAAAGCGAAGGATTTTTTTCCTCCGCTTTTCTTCCCAATATTTTTTAAAGTAACCTAAAGCTTCCGAACGTGACCGCTGCCGGCCGAGTGACTGTTCACCTTGCTGGGATTTCCCCTGTACCGCACACTACCGCTACCGGTTATATTCGCATCCAATTCATTTTTGACATTAATTTCCACATCACCAGAGCCTGTAATCCGAACCTCACAACTATTGGTCTCCAGATTTGCGGCGAGGACCTTGCCGGAACCGCTAATGGAAGCCTTGACCCTGGAGGCTGTTCCAGATGCCTCAATCTTCCCCGAACCGGAAACACCGAACTCCGCGTCTCCATTGGCATTGAGCGTAAGCATTACTTTACCGGATCCGCTAACATCGCTATTAAAATTGTCACACTTGCCTCTCAATTCAATATTCCCAGAACCTGATACGTCGCTCTCCATATCGCCAGATGCTTCAACATCAACTTTCATGTTTCCTGACCCGCTTACGTTAAGGTCTATATCATCAGCCACGATTTTCGTTTCTCCTATCAAATCGCCCGACCCGCCAACGCTCAAGGCGTCGATGTCTTTCACTGTAATGTAGACTTTCACTTCCTCATCGCTGCCCCACTTCCAATTCCGTTCGTCTTCATTTTCTATCACCAGCCTGGAGCCTTCAACATTAGTTTCAATTTCATCCAGGATATCTTTCTTTCCTTCTATAACAACTTTTTGAGGTGATCCCTGACGAAGGTATAGTTTACCAGGGACCCTAAATGCAATCTTGGTAAATGTTCCCACGTCGCGTGTCTCCTTGGTTTGAGCCTGAAGGATGACAACGCACAACATCAGCACAGAAAAGATGGTAGCTTGCTTTTTCATATAGTTAGGGTGAATTTCATTATTAAATAGACATCAAAAGGTGTCAGGGGTTGCACGCCCTGGAATATTTTTTTATCTATACTTTGACGCATACCAGATTGACAAGTTGCATGCCAGAACATTCCTTCCACACATTGCAAGGTCCTGCCGAAGGAATTTACAAGGAGAAAGGTAGTAAGTTCCTTTCTTTTGCGTATCCGGTTAGTTCGGAAATGGACATAAAAGAGAAAATTGAAACACTGAGAAAGATCCATTTTGATGCGCGTCACCATTGCTTCGCATGGATGCTCGGGGCCGACAGGAGCAAATTCCGATCGTTTGATGATGGCGAGCCCAGCCATTCCGCAGGAGGTCCAATTTTGAATCAAATAAGATCGAGAGGCGTGACCAATGTGCTAATCGTTGTGGTCAGATACTTTGGTGGAGTGAAACTGGGGGTTTCAGGATTAATTAGCGCCTATAAAATGGCTGCGCAAGATGCGCTTAACAATGCCGTAATCGTGGAGAAGGTAGTTGCGGCAATAATAAACCTTACTTTTGAATACCTGGCGACGTCAGAAATAATGCGCGCTATAAAAGACTTCAATCTTGAAATCGTAGCGCAGGAATTTGGGGATAGAACGACCATCAAACTTTCGGTTCACCTTCAGCAAATGGAAAAATTACTTCAAAGACTCGAACTCATAAAAGCCAAGGGCAACGCCGTTGACTGGGAAATCGAAAGTTAAGTGTGAGTCGATACCCAACTCTTTCACCAAAATATTAACTTGCCGTTTATGTCCAATAAAACTGCAGCCCTTGGGTTCATCTTCGTTACCTTATTGATCGACGTGATCGGCTTTGGCATCATTATTCCCGTAGTCCCGAGCCTGATAAGCGAATTAGAAAACATTAGTATTCCAGAAGCAGCCGCCTATGGGGGCTGGCTGGTGGCCTCGTTTTCTGTAATGCAGTTTATTTTTTCACCGGTTCTCGGGAACCTGAGCGACCAATACGGACGAAGGCCAGTGTTGTTAATTTCACTTTTCGGATTTGGATTAGACTATCTGCTAACATCATTCGCCCCATCGATCGAATGGTTATTTGCTGGTCGGATTTTAGCCGGTATCATGGGTGCAAGTTTCACGACGGCGTCTGCATACATAGCAGACGTTAGCACGCCGGAAAATCGTGCTCAAAACTTTGGAATGATCGGAGCTGCGTTTGGACTAGGTTTTATTATTGGACCTGCGCTGGGTGGAGTGATTGCCAATTACGGGCTGCGCGCGCCTTTTATGGCGGCCGCTAGTCTGACTTTGATCAATTGGCTTTATGGTTATTTTATTTTACCTGAGTCCCTTAAACTAGAGAACCGGAGAAAATTCGAATGGAAGCGAGCAAATCCCTTGGGTTCTCTTAGATTTTTCCTTCGCTATAAAGTTATTCTTGGCCTCGTGGCGTCTATTATCCTGATCTATATCGCCGGACATGCTGTTCAAAGCACTTGGTCCTATTATACCATCGAAAAATACCAATGGGATGAAGCTATGGTCGGATATTCCCTCGCTTTTGTCGGACTTATGGTAGCGTTTGTTCAAGGATGGCTCATCCGGTTTATCATCCCGAAACTCGGGCCGGAGCGCAGCGTATACGTTGGACTTATGTTTTACGCCATCGGTTTCCTGCTGTTTGGAATCGCCACGCAAGGCTGGATGATGTTTGCTTTTCTAATACCCTATTGTCTGGGAGGAATTGCAGGCCCCTCTTTACAGGGAATCATGTCTTGTCAAGTCCCTGCCAACCAACAAGGTGAGTTGCAGGGTGCGTTAACAAGCCTTATGAGCCTGACTTCAATTTTTGGTCCGCTGCTCATGACCTGGTTGTTTTACAACTTTTCAAAGCCCGACGCGGCGGTGTACTTTCCGGGTGCGGCGATGTTAGCAGGTTCAGCTTTAACGGTTGTGAGTGCATTTCTAGCACGGTTAAGTCTGAAGAGAAATATTGTTGCCACATCAAATACCTAAGACTGTCTTAAGTTTTAGATAACCACTTTTGCTGAGGGGTATTCGCGTTCCGTTTTTTAGAAGGCCAACGTAAGTATCTTTCTCTGCGGGTTCGATCTTTGTAAGTTGCTGTATAGCCATTATGAACGACCGGTGTACACGCACGAATTGTGATGGATTTAAATTCTGCTCGTAGAAGCTCATCGTTTTCTTTTTTAGAAACATTTCCTTCTGCGTGAAAATTTTCACATAGTCATCGTATGCCTCTATATAAATTATGTCGTGAATGGGTATAATTTTAATATTGTTGCCCTCCTTAACGACAATGCGGTTCCTCTCTTCCGGCTGTCGGATCTCCTGATTTAAGACAGATACCTGAGGTCTTATTTGGCTATGTTCATTTTGTAGTAACCATTTTTGAATTGCTTTGTCAAAGCGCTCCTTGCTAAATGGCTTCAACAGGTAGTCGATAGCGTGGGCTTCGAATGCCTTTATTGCATATTCATCGAAAGCAGTCGTAAAGATTACAGCGGGCGGCTGTTCAATCAGTTCGAGCATTTCAAATCCGTTGATTTTTGGCATTTGAATATCAAGAAAAATCAAATCTGGCTTGTGATGAGCGACAGCCTTTACACCCTCGAACCCGTCGTTACAGGTTTGTGCAATCTCGAACTGCGGATAGGCCTGCAGGTATTCCGTTACAATACTTTGCGCCAGTGGTTCATCGTCTATAATTAATACTTTAATCATACCGGTTGTGGAATTTTGAGTTCGGTGGTAAAAATTGATCCGCTATGCCGCGTTGTTAGCAGGTCGCTTCTGTTATATAACAGATAGAGCCGCCGTTGGACTGATGTTAAACCAAATCCAGTTCCGGATTTTGGCTGAGATGTTTCGGGATCAAATGGATTCTCGATGGAAATGCACAAGTGATTGTCCGCAGCGGTCGCCTTAAGGCGAATGGTGATTTCACCGATGGTATCGTATAGTCCGAACTTTATGGAATTCTCAAACAGGGGTTGAAGTAATAAGGACGGTAATACCATTCTTTTGGTACTTTCCTCGCGAATAATTTCTGTTTTCAAACGATGGCCAAACCGTACTTTTTCAATTTCAAGGTAAAGGTTCAGATGATTTAGTTCTTCTTCCAATGACACATGGAGCTGGTCGTCTTTCCTGATCGTTCCCCTTAGAAATTCCGAAAGTTCCTGAATCATTTTTCTTGCCAGTTCGGGCTTTGTTCCCACTAACGCACTGATCGAGTTAAGACTGTTAAATAAAAAATGCGGCTGTAACTGCTGGCGCAGCGACGACAGTTCAGCTTCCCGAGCCAGCTTTTCCATGCTCAGCTTTCGGTCCTCAATTTCCTGTTGTTCCCTGAGGTAGAACCAGATCCAGCTGACGATTGCGATGATGCTGATCATTAGCCACGAGAACAACCCTCGGATGATCATCGTTTTTTCCAGGAACTCGGGATACGCCGTTTCGCTGACTACCTGAAGCGCGACCCATCGGATGAGAAGGATACAGACAAGGGACAAACCCACGCTCCAGACGAGTTGCATGACTTGCCTTGGTCGATAAAATCTCAGACTTGAAATCATGACATATCCCCCAAGACCCAATATTACTGTTGTAACTGCTGCATCAATCGTTGCACTTTCCAGATCCAATAATCCAGTATTATACAATACAAAAGTTTGAACAACCATCCAGATGATCCACCACGCAATGTAGATCATGACCAGGTGCCGACCTGAAAAACTTCGGATTCCGGATGATTGCATTGATCAATAGAACAAGGTTGAATTCTTGCGCAGCGCAATTGCTTTTTTATGGACAAAGTGAATATAGGTGGTCGGTTCTTCAGTTTCATGAATTCTGGAATATAATTCAGTTCCATCCTCCAATTTGTCTATGGGTATGATTTCCGACACATTGACAAACTCCCATTTTACCTCCTTCAGATTGTCATTATAAAAGATGTCTTCTTCGCGAAGGCCAATGGTACGCGCCTTCAAAAAAGCTTCTTCCTTGCTTTCAGCGTTAACTAACCGCAGTTGCTCATCAAACTGATTGGTTGTTTGTTCAGCTGCAATATTGAACACTAATTTTGTGATGTACCAGTTCATAAGTAATAGTTCAATTATGATAAAGACGATATACATATTTAGAAACTTCTGAGATCAATGCCTCCAAAAATACACGTGCCTTTCAGGACGAGGACCTTGGTAGCATCGACTACGCTACCCGCAACCTGGCGCTTATCCTCCAGGCTTCCAAAAATGCACACGAGCTCATCGGTTTGCACTTTCCAGTGTGGGGGTACAATAATCTTCGTGCCGCCGAACAATTGCACCACTTCGATGGTGGCATTTCCATTTATGTCGGCCTGCGTTAGATTTATCTCGACACCACCAAACGCGCAGACGCTTTCACCGCCTTTAAAATCTTTGGAAATGATCAATTTTTTATCTCCGCCGAATATGGTTACGGTCTCGAAGGCGTTGTCAGACAGCGACTGGGAATCGCGGTTTTCCCAGTTCTTCCAATACTCGCCGCGGCTTCTTCCCCGCGGACGAAAAATCATGAACAAGCCAATGCTGATAATGATAATCGGCCAGATGAATTGCCTGATCCCCACTTCAGGCACCAGCTCTTCTACGAGGAAAAGAAGACCTATTCCAGTGGGTATTAGCCAGCCTGGATTTCGGAAACTATGTCTGAAACCAATGTATAGACCGATCGCAATGAGCAGCATCGGCCATGTAAAGAACCAGTAAGGGAAATCTACACCCACTTGTTTAGCCAGAAGCACGACTCCGACGATAACGACGATTAGACCTGCGATGGCACGTCCGCGGTGTCCGCGATTACCGCCGTCTAGGGGTGCATTTCTATTGTCATTGCTTTGTAGTTCCATTTTGTTTGAATTTTGATTTGAATAACGAGAAAATGCGGGTTGGCAACCATACCAGATAGGTAGGTCCAGTCCACCAGTAGGTCAACGCCGGGAATTAGGAGGTGAAACTTGGTTCCGATGTTTCCCAATTCGATGTGCGATCAAGCAAATAATGACATCGAGGTTCAATTCTGAAGAAATAGAAATGACATCGGGTCGCCCTGATGACACTGTCTTTCAAACCAACCCCACTCTATTAACTATTAACTAATAACTAATAACGGATAACGGATAACGGATAACTGCTAACGGATAACTGCTAACGGCTAAACGAGGTTCTCTTTAACCGCTTTGTTCACCATATCGATCGCATTGTTCACCCCTAATTTTTTCATGATGTTGAATCGATGCGTTTCAATGGTTCTAACGCTTTTTCCAAATGATTCTGAGATTTGTTTGTTGTGTTGTCCATCAATCACCATCCTTAAAATTTCCTTCTCGCGTCGGGTCAGACTATATGGATCTTCAATAGGTGCTGGGCGCGCGGGTGTTTTTGTGTTTAGCAACCTGTTTGCCAGCACATTAGATACAGCACCGCTGAAATATTTATTACCTGTGTGAATTTGTTTTAGGGCTTTTACAAATTCGTTCTTGTCCGTGTCCTTTAAAAGATAGCCATAGGCGCCCGAGTCTAGCGCCTGAAGCACATACTCCTCTGAATCATGCATAGACAAGATGACTGCTTTGGTTGCTGGTGCGTATGCACTCAGTTTTTCTGCAGCTTCTAACCCTGTCATTACTGGCATTCTGATATCCAGGATCAGGATATCAGGTTTTAATGCACCCGCCACCTCTAATGCCTCCGATCCATTGCCGGCTTCGCCCACGACATTGATTTCGGTGTCGGATTCCAGCATAGCTTTGATTCCTTTCCGCACCAATACATGGTCGTCGGCTAGCACAACACTTATTTTTTCCATAGTTTAATCTACGAGTACGGCATTTCTCATGGGAACTGTCAATGTTACTGTGGTGCCCTTCCCAGGATCTGAAACAATTTCCAGGCGGCCATTCACATATTCGGTCCGCTCATACATGTTAAAGAAGCCACGGCCAGATTCAATATTCACGCTACGGGCTTCTACTATTTTCGGATCAAAACCTTTTCCCTCATCTTTTACCAGTATCGTTAAGTCATTTTCAGTTTGACGCAAAAATATCTCAATGACATCGGCTCCCGAATACTTAATCGCGTTATTAATCGCCTCTTGAATTATTCTGAAAATATTGTTTTCAATTTTTTGCGGAAGCCTGTATAACTCACCTTCGGTTTTATAAATTAATTTAATATCGACTAGTTTTCCAATTTCCTGAATAAAAACGTTCAAGGCAGCCTGTAATCCATAGTCACCCAGAACCGTAGGCTTCAGGTTAAAGGTAACTTTTCGAACCTCTTTGATGATCTGTTTGATCAACTGATCAACCTCTGCGATCTTGCCTTCTGCTTTTTCACTTTCCTTCAAATTGATGGATTCAATCTGAAATTTCAACGAAGTCAGCATTTGACCAATGCCGTCGTGAATATCCATGGCTATACGCTTTCGCTCTTCTTCCTGGCCTTCCAGAATGAGCACGGATCTGAATTTTTGTTGATTGATTTTCTTTTCGATCTCGGCCCTGCTTTTCACGTTCATGTTTCTTTCCGCTTGCTTGCGCATGGTGAGGTCGGTTCCCAGGATTAAAAGTTCCTCAATTTCATTAAGATCGTTATAGACGGGCGTAATGGTCATATCTATCCAACACTCACCGCCTTTTGCGTCTCGAAAATATACTTCTCCCTGCCAGTGATTTCCTTCAGACACTGTTTCAACAACCTCATCCATCATATCCCCTGGATTTTCAATACCATCAAATAGCTGGGTCAAGGGTATACCGGTGTCACGAATTTCTTTCTTTGCAAGTTCTTCAAATAGATCGGTAACAAAAATAATGTTTCCTCCACGGTCGGCCTTCGCCAATAGCCGCGGGTTTTCAACAGGTAAATTGATATGCGATATTTGTTCATATGATTTTTCCAAAGAAGTATATAAGGCGCCGATCTCTTTGCTTAGCTGTTTGGCGTTTTTCTCGGATGTGATCAGTTGATTTACAGTTTTGTTTACCTGGATCGTTGTCGGTCTGAACACGAACAGGATCTCAAGAAGGATCACTGCGATTGAGATGAACAGCAAGATGTACTCCAGCTTGCTCAGAGTCGATACTTTTTCCCTTGCTTCAGAATCGTATTGGAAGACGATCTGATCCATCTTTCGCAGGAATAATGTTTCGTTATCAAGCAGTTTGTTGATGGTCTGATTCAATTCGGCTATATCCTTAGGATTTCCTTTTTGGTAATCAACAATGTGCTTGGCGCTATTGTAAACATTGATAAAATAAGGTTCCAGTTCCTGGAACATCCGAATCACCTGGTCACTGTTTTCGGCGGGAAGGTTTAACTTCTCACTTCCATGCTTAAGGCCGTAGTGACCTTCTTTCCATTGCTCCAGCAGGTCTTCCAGAGGATGGATCTTATCCGGAAAATGTTGATGATCTATGTCGGTATACAGCAGCACAGACATCTTAACGATCCATTGACTTTTATATCGCTGTTGACCTGCTAAGTTAATTACACGCGAATCGCTAAGTTGATCTTGAAGGTGATCTTGTATGAGAAATTGCCCGACAATTGCCACGGTAGCGATGATGCTCAGAGCAAAGATGTACCATGCACCTAATTTGCTAAACCGGTTGAATGTTAATTTACCCTCTGGGTTGAAATCTAATGTCATCGAATAGGAAAGTTACGTTCCCTTGCCGTTCTCCACTAATGGGATAAGTACAAATTTAACACGAGCTGCTGAAACTGTGGCAGGGCGCTCAGCTTAAGGCAGGCATACCAGTCATGTTTACCCTGTAAGACCTATATGCACATAGCCATCTTCAATCCGGACGGGGTAAACCATGATGGTACATTCTTCGGCGTTAAGGCACTCGCCGGTCTTAAGTGAGAAGGTCTTTTTATGAAATGGACAAGCGATTTTGGGCTCACCCTGGTGCGATCCGATCATCCCGCGAGATAAAACCATTTGCATTTTGTGAGGGCATAGATTTTGGCAGGCGTACCATTCATTTCTGCGTGTGAAGTTGAAGACTGCAATCTGTAAATCCTTGTAGCGTACGCACGCCCCACCGTTTTCTGGAAAATCCTGTACTCGGGCTGCTCTGAACCAGGTCTTCACGCCGTGATAGGGTTGTGATAAATCGTTTAGCAGGTCCATTTCACTTAGCTGTTTAAGGCTGTTAGGATTATTAGTTGGCAGGTGATCCATGCTGTTCTGGTTAAATATTTCGTTTGTTCCAATCGACGGGGATTTTTTGGTCTCGCATTTCTACAAACGCTATGGTGGAATCGGGTTCGTCATCGTTGATGAAATGCTTGTAGCGCGATCTCAACTGCGGATTCTCAACGACTTTTTTCCATTCGCAATGGTAGTTCGCGATCAATTCCTTCATTTCCACTTCTAAGGACTCGCAAATACCCAGCGAATCATTTATAACAACGTCGCGTAGATAGTCGAGCCCACCTTCCATTTTATTTAACCAAGTGGCTGTACGCGTGAGGGGATCAGCGGTTTTAATATAAAACATCAGAAATCTATCGATCAGTTTCACGCATGTTTCTGTATCAACATCGCTAGCAAATAGCTTGGCGTGTTGAGGCCGTGCCCCACCGTTTCCACAAACGTATAAGTTCCAGCCCTTTTCGGTTGCAATTACTCCAAAATCTTTTGATTGTGCTTCTGCGCACTCGCGGATACACCCCGACACAGCACCCTTTATTTTATGAGGAGCGCGCAATCCCTTATACCTATCCTCTATAAAAATGGCGAATGATACAGAGTCCTGAACACCGTAACGGCACCACGTAGAGCCTACACAACTCTTAATCGTGCGTAGCGCTTTTCCATAGGCGTGGCCACTTTCAAATCCTTCCAGGATTAGTTCTTCCCAGATTTCAGGCAGTTGATCCATGCGCGCGCCAAACATATCTATACGCTGCCCGCCCGTTATCTTCGTGTAGAGGCCGTACTTCTGAGCAATTCTTCCAATTGCCATGAGCTTGGCCGGTGTTATCTCGCCGCCGGCAATCCGTGGAACAACCGAGTATGTTCCCCCCCTTTGAATATTTGCAAGATATCGGTCATTGGTGTCTTGAATCGTGTCTTGTTCTGCGATCAGCTCATTCCAGATGCTGGCCAACAGTGAGGCTACTGCAGGTTTGCAGACCTCGCATCCATCACCTTTTCCTACTGAGTTCAGCAGTGCGTCATAGGTCTTGATACCTTTCACTTTGATGATATCGAAAAGTTCCTGGCGCGAGAATTCAAAATGCTCACAAAGCGTTTTCTTGATTTTGTGGCCCAACGATTCCAGCGTTGTTTTCAAGATGTCATTCACCATCGGCGTGCAGCCACCACAGCCCGTGCAAGCCTTGGTTTTCTTTTTGAGATCATCTACGGAAATGGCCCCATGTTCGGTGATCTGGCATATCAGGTCACCTTTTGAAACATTTTCGCAGGAACAGATTTGCGCGGTCTCAGGCAGACTTTTGACCCCGGCACCTTCCTCATTCTTTCCTGGCGAGCCAATAATCAGGGTCTCAGGCTGTGCGGGCAATGGCATTTTGTTTGCCACCATTTGATGAAAGATGTTAAATTGACTCGCGTCTCCGATTAGAATTCCTCCAAGCAGATATTTTCCATCATGAGAAATGTTGATACGCTTATAGACGCCGTTGTGCTTATCTTGAAAGGCAATGGGAATACTACCAGCTGTTTCACCGAATGGATCTCCGAAACTGGCTACATCAACCCCAATTAGTTTTAATTTGGTTGACATATCAAACCCGGTGAATTGTTTTGCAGCCTCTCCCAATATTTGATTTACTACAATGTCTGCCATTTCATAACCTGGAGCTACAAGCCCATACACCATATTATTATGTACCGCCGCCTCGCCGATCGCAAAAATCGACTCATCATTGGTCCGGAGATGGTTGTCGACCACAATGCCACCTTTGACATGTACGTGGAGTCCGCACGATTTCGCTAATTCGTCGCGTGGCCGAATGCCAGCAGATATCACGAGCATCTCGATATCCAGGGAGGTATTGTCTGTGAATTCCAACCCTTCTAGTTTTCCGTTGCCGGCAATTTTCTTCGTGTTCTTTCCCGTGTGAACTGTAATTCCCAATTGGGAAAGCTTATGCGCGAGCACGGCTGAGCCGGTATCGTCAATTTGACGGGGCATCAAACGTGGAGCGAACTCAACAACATGTGTTTCAAGTCCTAGGTCAAGCAATGCTTTTGCGGCTTCCAGACCCAGAAGTCCCCCACCTAACACAGCGGCTTTTTTTATTTTTTTTTCCGTAGTCAATAATCTGGTTTAAATCTTCGATGGTCCGATAAACAAATACTCCGTGGCGTTCTACTCCCTCAACGGAGGGTACAAACGCACTTGAACCAGTAGCCAGAACGAGATAATCGTAGTGGTCAACTTGGCCGGTATGCGTTCTTATTGTCTTTTCATGCCGGTTAACTTCCGTCACCAGTTCACTTGTAAACAATTCCACATGGTTGTCCACATACCATGACTGTGGCGCCATCAGGAGATCTTCCGCTGTCGAGCCTGAAAAATAACTGCTGAGATGAACGCGATCGTATGCAGGCCGAGGTTCCTCCCCGTAGACAATAATCTCATGTTCTTTTGAGCGGCTGCGCAACTTTTCACAGAACCTATAACCGACCATTCCATTACCCACTACGATGATACGACCCATATGCAAACGATTTAAGTAAATGCAATTCAATTTTTAAGTAATAATACGTAATTTTGCTGAATAATTAAATACAATAATACGTATAATTACGTACAAATTGTGGATTTGTGGGAGATTGAAATGAATAGGAAGTAAGCATTTTATGCTATGTGACAAAGGAGTTGGTGCAAGGTCGGCGGAATTGGTGCTTTTGCCTCGGTCAATTATCCGCTGGCGACCGACTCATTACGCAAGATTGCGTAGCTTTATAGTTGGATTATTCAGCTGGCTACTATGTTAGATAACGATCGTTTTGAAAAAGCCATCACCACTTTTGATGCCTATAACCTAAATGACCCTCATCAGGAAATGGTCAATGGAAAATTAGTTTCCAAGGAAGTATTGTACGCCCAACGGATGAGCCAGCGGCTGCATGACTTTTATCCTGCTGCTCCGGAATATTTAAGATTGGCTGCCCACTGTCAACACATCGGACGCTGGGAGATTCCCCGTGAGTCGTACTCAATGGACAAAAAAGGATACTTACAATGGCGGAATGTATTAAAAACACATCATGCTAAACTGGCTGAACAGATCCTCGTGAGTTGCCGGTACGATCAGTCGACCATCGATAAAGTGAAATTCCTTTTGGTTAAGAAGGAGTTGTATAGCAATCCGGATACGCAAGTGCTCGAAGATGTAATTTGCCTTGTATTCATTGAGTATTACTTGGAAGATTTTGCCGAAAAGCACGAACCCCAGAAAGTTGTAGACATACTGCAAAAGACATTGAAAAAAATGTCTGGCCGAGCCATCGAAGAAGCTGGAAAGATTCCTGTGAGCGAAAGAATCAAATTGCTATTGCACGAGGCTCTTAAGGCTAGGACTTCTGCAGCATAGTGTGTTGCAAATGCTTGAGAAAATTTTCTGTTGAGCGATCTAAAATTTCAAAAACCTCCTGAAAATT
>JAICGJ010000159.1 GCA_025923195.1 Chryseolinea sp. | reverse complement strand
TGAGTAATACATTCCTGCAGGTTAATATTGTTGACGGACTCAAATATAAGTTCACGTTTGGCGTAAATTATTCGGCAGACCGTCATTCAGAAAATGATCCAATCTTTAGCGATAACGGGTATCAGGGCAGAACTACGCATAATTTAACAGAGAATAGAAATAACTATTATTCTCTCTATTACTCTAACCAGCTGACTTATGATAAGACATTTGGTGCCCATGCTATAAATGCGGTTCTGGTTGGCGAGCGACAGGATGAGAAGAACAACTACCTGAATACCAGTGGACGTCTTTCCACAAATGACATCGATGAATTGACAGGTGGAACTAATCTGACTGTCGATGGTCAAAGCTGGGATAAGTTTTTGCTTTCCTTCCTGGGACGTGTGAATTATGAATACAAAGGAAAATATCTGCTGAGTGTTTCAATGCGCAGGGATGGTTTTTCAGGATTTGCGCCTGATCATAAATGGGGTAACTTCCCTGGAGCATCCGTGGGCTGGAAGGTCAACGAAGAAAATTTCATGCGTGGCATTAGCCAAATCAGCGATCTTAAATTGAGAGCAAGTTATGGGAAGGTTGGAGCTAAGCCGAACGATCCATACAGTTATGTTTCACCTGTCTTAACAAATTCGTTTTACCCGTTCAATAACACTCTCGCCCAGGGATCCTACTATCAAAAACTTCCGAATGCTCAATTTGGATGGGAAATCTCAGAGATGAAAAACTTTGGGCTTGATCTGGGATTGCTCGACAATAAATTCACGTTAACAGCCGAGTATTTCATAAAGGAGACTGATGACTTGATTTTGAGCGTCCCGCCAGCGTCCTCATTAGGCCTGGACGAATCTACCCAGGTAAACATCGCAAAAATGACAAATAAGGGAGTTGAATTAACTGCCGGTTACTCCAAGGTATCGAATGATTTCACGTTTAATGTTTCCGGAAATGTTTCTTTCATCGATAATGAGGTAAATGAACTTCAAAGTGAGAATGCTGCGTTTTTCGCCGGAGGTAACCAGGATTATGGGGCTGGTAACATTACGAGAACTACGCCAGGATATAGCATCCAGCATTTCTACCTGTCTGAGACAGACGGTATTTTCCAAAATGAGGGAGAGATTGTCAACGCCGAAGGCAAACCAACACAAAATGGGCTAGTCCTTCCGTTACTCGACGATGGCACCGTCGACATGGTCAAGTGGCAAGATCCTGCTAACAGTGGTAAATATACCCGGCCTGGTGATATCCGGTTTACAGGCAACATGAAAGACATGGGAAGCTACTTACCCAAAGTTAGCTATGGAATTAATGTAGGAGCTACGTACAAAGGCTTGGACTTCACGATGTTCATTCAAGGTGTTAGTGGTAACAAAATCTACAATGGCACAAGAGTAATTACAGAGGGTATGCAGAGGTTGTTCAATTCCGGTACAGAAGTAATGGATGCATGGACGCCTACTAATACCGATACAAATATTCCAAGAGCGGTAAGTGGTGATCCAAATGCCAATGCCAGACCAAGCGATCGATTCCTGGAGGACGGTGCATACATGCGTATCAAGAATCTGAGCATTGGTTATTCATTGCCTGCTTCGCTTTTAGGTTTCACTAACGGAACTGTCAAGAAGTTCAGGATTTACGTCTCAGCTCAGAATTTGGTGACCATAACGGACTACAATGGGTACGATCCTGAAGTGGGTAATCGAAACATCAATAATTTTGGTGACAACAACCGCTTCTTGGTTAATGGTATTGATTATGGGCAGTTCCCACAGCCAAAAACGTTTTTAGGTGGAATACAAATAGGATTTTAACCCATATTAAAATATGAAAAAGGTTTTATTATTAACCATTGCTGCAGTCTCAATTGTTACTTCATGCAATGAGGATTTGTTAGACACCAAAGATCCGAATCACGTAACCAATGATGTTTTCTATACTACATTAGATCAGATTGGGACTTCGACGAATTCGATTTATGCGGTGTTGCAAGGAAACCGCTTGGTAGGAAGAGAATACTTCTTTATTCATGATCTCAGGGGAGATGAAATGAAAGCAGGCGGCGGGCAATTGGAGGTTCCAAGAGCTCAGTTGTTGAATGGATCTCACACGTATACAAATGCGGTGATGACTGACGTCTATAAAGGTCTGTTCACTATGGTGCATCGGGCCAATATTGTTATCGAAAATGGAGCAGCTCTAACGGAAGTAGCTGATCAGTCCTTATTAGACAGGTATATTGCCGAGGCCAGGTTTTTAAGAGGCTTTGCTTATTATACGTTGGGTGCTTTGTGGGGCGGCGTTCCTCTTTATGACAAATCTGCAGAGGCTTTAACTGATTCCAAGCCAAGGGCAACTCAAGCTGAAACATTCGATTTTGCCCTTGCAGACGCAACTGCCGCAAGCGTTGTTTTGCCTGCTACTTATGATGATTCTGATTTGGGACGTGCAACGAAAGGTGCGGCACTTACATTAGTCGGAAAACTTAATCTTTGCAAGGGGGACTACGCAGCAGCAAAAACTGCCCTTGAGGGAGTAAAGAACCTTGGTGTTTATAGTCTTGTTGCCGATTACTTTAGCAATTTCACCGAAGAAGCTACAGATGAATACAACAGCGAGTCGGTCTTTGAAGTTGGATTTTTGGATACAGGCTATGGCTGGGATGCATCAGGTAACGGTTCGTCAGCTGACAGTTGGGTTCGCTCCCAGGAATATTCTGCTGTTGGGTGGGCAAACCTGATTCCATCTGATAAGCTGATAGCTGAATTCGAAGATAGTGACCCGAGACTTACTGACTCGTTCTGGTTCCCTGGTGATACGTATGCCAACGGAACTGCTACACTAACAAACGTTGCTGGTGACGGTACGACTCTTTACGAGGGAAATCAAGTGAAGATTAGATGGAAAAAGTATTCAATAATGTATAAGACTGATCCAGGCGGGTTCAATGTAAACGTTGGTATTAACTACAGGCTCTGGAGATATGCCGATGTGTTGATGTTGCTTGCGGAGTGCGAGAACGAGGTTGGTTCAGCAGCAAATGCTATCAACTACCTTAACGAGATTAGAAACCGTGCCAGCGTGAGCATGCCAAATTATGGGACGGCTGCTATGGATGCTGCCGGATTCCCGGTATCGTCGAAGGATCAGATCTTTAAAGCTATTCAGCATGAAAGATTCATAGAGTTGGCTGGAGAGGAGATCAGAAATATTGATATTCTTCGCTGGAGAGCAAATGGAAAGCTCACGGGTCCAGACCCTATTAGCTATTTCCAGGCAGGTAAATATGAGTTGCTCCCAATTCCACAAGACGAATTCAACACTAATGCCAAGTTTACTCCAGCATCTCAAAACCCTGGATACTAATTAATTTAAGATAGTCCCCATCTAATTTGATAATCCCGGAATGTTCAATTCCGGGATTACTTATTTTTACAAACATGTTCTCATAAATGAAAATCTTCGTACATGCCACGGTTGTAGCGCTTTTATTTCTGTTCAATGGATGCAGGCAGGATCGTAAACTGTTTCAATTGGTCGAACCGGATGATTCAGGTATACACTTTTCAAATGTGTTACTGGAGAATGATACGTTGAATGCCCTGAAATTCGAATACCTGTATAATGGTGCTGGCTTAGGTGTGGCAGATTTTAACAACGATGGCCGCGCAGATATCTTTTTTGCTGGGAACATCAATAGTTCTGCACTTTATCTCAATAGGGGCAATCTAACTTTCGAGGATGTATCCGATGCTGCTGGCGTACAGACACACCTTTGGTGTACAGGAGTCTCCATCGTTGATATTAACCAGGACGGGCTATTGGATATTTATGTTTCCACGGCTCATCCAAACAAAGACAAAAAAGTGCCTAATATCTTTTTTGTCAACCAAGGATTGGATGAAAAAGGTATTCCTCAGTTTAAAAATTTAGCTACGCCGCTTGGACTTGCTGATTCAAGCTATTCAACACAAGCGGTGTTTTTTGATTACGATCTGGACAGCGACCTTGATATGTTCCTGCTGACGAATTCCCTGGAGTCTTACCATCGTAATACACCCTTTGGCCAGCGCACCGATGGAAGTGGCAAAAGCGTGGATAAGCTGTACCGGCAAGATACCCTTGAAGATGGAACCGTTCACTTTACCAATGTATCGGCGAAGGCAGGAATTCTTGAAGAGGGGTGGGGCCTTGGGGTTATCGTAAACGATTTTAATCAGGATGGTTGGCCCGACATCTATTGTGCAAATGATTTTCTCTCGTCAGATCAATTGTACGTTAACCAACAAGATGGAACATTCAGAAATGAAATTTCGACCTGGATGAATCACCAGGAGTTTAATGGAATGGGTACTGATATGGCCGACCTTAACAATGACGCGCTGAATGATTTGGTGGTGGTAGACATGATGCCCGACGATAACCTCAGACAAAAGACGATGTTCTCTTGGATGGGCTATGAGCGCTTTATGAAGAGTCTGAAGTTGAATTATCGCCCTCAGTATATTCGAAATGTACTGCAGCGCAACAATGGAAATAACACCTTCAGTGATATCGGGTATCAGAGTGGAATTTATGCCACGGATTGGAGTTGGTCACCTCTTATTGCCGATTTTGACAATGATGGTCTTCGCGACATTTTTATCTCCAATGGCTATCTGAAAGATATTACTGACCTCGACTTTGTAACCTATAACCAGGGCGTAACAATGTTTGGGACAGATTCCCTGAAGCAGAAAAATGCTGCTAAAGCGCTTAAAGAACTTGGTGGAGTGTTTAAACCTGATTTTCTATTCCAGAACAAAGGTGACTTTCAATTTGAAAATGTGGGAATCGCCTGGGGTATTTCCGAACCCATGTATTCCAACGGAGCAGCGTACGCTGACTTTGACAACGACGGTGACCTTGATCTGATACTTAATAACCTTAATGGAATATCTCGATTGTACAAGAACACAATTAGCAATAGTAGTGAGCAATTGAATGCAAAATTCCTGCAACTGAAACTGAACGGTCCTCCGGGAAACCCTCATGGAGTCGGCACCCGGATATGGGTCCACATGAATGGACGACTCAGTTACGGTGAGCAACAGTTGCAGCGTGGTTATCTATCCAGCGTTGACCCTGTGATGCACTTTGGCTTAGGGGCGACGACAAAAGTGGACTCAGCGATTATTGTGTGGCCCGGCGGTCGAATGCAGGTAATGCGCGATGTGCCTGCGAATACACGCGTTACCGCTTCCTATGACCAGGCTGAATTAATGTATCAACGCTCCAAGCCAAATTCAACATTGTTGGAAAAAGAAGAATCAGCAATCACGACAGGGATGCCTGAAGAAATCTATACAGACTACAAATCTGGTCAGGCTACATTACCACACAAATTTTCTCAGCAAGGTCCACGACTTGCGGTTGGCGATATTAACGGTGATGCACTCGATGATTTTATTGTTGGTGGTGCGGCATATCATAGCGCGATCATTTATCTGCAGGAGCCAGGAGGAAAGTTTCATGTCGATTCTCTTGGCGTTAAAGCGTCAGAAGATGTAGGCCTATTACTGTTTGATGCAGACAAAGATGCCGACCTGGATTTATATTGTGTGAGCGGAAGCAGTGAGTTTGGTAAAGATGCATCCAAGTATCAGGACAGGCTCTATAAGAATAATGGCAAAGGCAAGTTTCAGTTAGAAAAGGATGCCTTGCCAAAAATTGAAAGTAGCGGAAGTTGTGTAACAGCAGCAGACTTCGACAACGATGGTGATCTTGACTTATTTGTTGGCGGGCGTGTCATACCGCTCTCATATCCTCTTACGCCTGTAAGCTATCTCTTCCGAAATAATGGTGAAGGGAAATTTGAAGATGTTACCGCTAGCATAGGTGGTGGGATGGATTCGGTAGGCATGGTGACGGATGCATTGTTTACTGATTTTGACAATGATGGATCGAAAGATCTGATCGTTGTGGGAGAGTGGATGCCCGTTACAATATTCCGAAATGAGCAGGGCTCTTTTAAAAAGATAAAAGAACTTCAGACAGGGTGGTGGAGTAGCATCGCTGAAGGCGACTTCGATAACGATGGAGATACGGATTACATCGTCGGCAATCTTGGCAAAAATTCCGTGCTTCAAGCAAGCGATAAGGAACCGGTGTCGATATATGCAAAAGACTTTGATGGGAATGGTTCATTGGATCCATTCATGTCGCGTTATATAAATGGAAAAGAATACCCGGTACATTATCGTGAAACGATGACCGAACAGATACCGGGACTACGCCGTCTTTTGAAGACGTATTCAGAATATGGAAAGATGGAGATGCCGCAAATACTTAAATTCCTAGGCGAACAAGGTATGGTTGTTAAGCGTGCCACATGGTTTGAGTCCTCATATTTAGAAAACCGTGGTCATGGGAATTTTGCCTTGCACGCATTGCCATCCAATATTCAGGTTAGCCCCATTAATAGTATAAGCGTCTGCCACCTCAATGACGATCCATATCTTGATTTTCTTGCGGTAGAAAATTCGTTTTCCGAGGAGACATTGTCAGGCTATTTCGATGCGGGCATTGGTGTGTACGCTTTGGGTAATGGTGATGGGACGTTTCAAATTATTCCTCCCTATCAAAGTGGATTTTGTGTTATGACAGATGCAAAAGCGATACGGGAGATAAAAATTGGCAATAAGCGCAAATGGATCGTCACATCTAATCAGGCTCCGTTGACGTGGTTCAGTGGCGCGGAGAAGGATACTGGTCAACAATTAGCGTCATTTCCTCAACAACAGTGAAATTTTAGGTTCGGTACACACAGGACTTCACCGCACTTTAACGGATCTCGTTTTTCGCCTCGAAACAGCTACTGAGTGCATATAAAGGCAAAGCTGAGAGGACTTCCTCTGTTATAGCTCGCTTCAAACAACGGCGAAGGTGGTTCCACTTGCCGGGAGTAATTGTCAGTATCGGTAAACATAGAAAAAGAAGTCGGCATCCCTGCGCCGTTCCAGTGCTAATATTGCCGGTGAACAACGAATGTTTCAAAATTTAAAGTCGATGTTCCATTTATGGAAGCCATTAAAAACTCAATTATGCCACATTACATCGAATTTAAATCCAAATACGATATTCAATACGGGCATAATCACTAATAAGAACAAAGAGTACGATGCTGAAATCTTTAACCAAACTGGCAAAAATCTTCATGCTCGCCACGTTTCTCTTTGATGTGACCTTCGCAACAGCACAAGACGGAACAATCTATCCACTCGCAACTCCTGCGGAACCAAATGCAATCCCTCTCGGCACTGGCGGTGTCGAAGCACAACCTTCTCCTGAAACTTGGTTCAGGCAGTGGGGCGATCCAATGGCACGGAATATTTCAAAGGCCACCCTCACACCATTCTTGACTAAACCAGGTAAAGCAAATGGCGCAGCGGTAATCGTGGCGCCGGGCGGAGGTTTTCGATGGTTGTCTATGGGTAACGAAGGATGGGAAGTTGCTCAAGCTCTTGCCGATCAGGGTATCGCGGCATTCGTACTTAAGTACCGACTTTTTCCAACCCCCGAGTCGCTTGATGGCTTCAGAGAATCGATGAATAGAACTTTCGTCGCCGCGACACCAGCAACAAATGATGGGAAAAAAGATACGCCTCCACCCAGCCGTCCACCCATGGACCTAACTAACCAGCTCGCGGATGCAGAAGCCGCCTATACAATGATTGTCACGCGAGCAAAGGAATGGGGCGTTGATACAAGTCGACTGGGAATGATTGGCTTCTCTGCCGGTGCCGGTCTAACGATGCACTCAACTCTTAATTCAAAAGTCATGCAACTTGACTTCATTGGTTCCATTTATGGCGGCATGGGACCGGTTGAGGTACCGAAGAATGCTCCGCCAATGTTTAACGTGATAGCTTCGGATGATTTTCTGTTTCGCGGCCAGTTTGGTGTGATCGAGTCGTGGTTCAAAGCAGGCAAGGCTGTCGAGTTTCACCTTTACCAGAATGGCGGCCACGGCTTTGGTCTGGGCAATCCAAATCGGACCAGTAACAAATGGTTCGACGCCTTCATGCACTGGCTTGATGTTAATGGGCTCCTTGTTGCAATGACCGCGAAGAAATAATGGAAGTTTTGATTTGGAAGTATGCACATCTTTCATTCGCGATATATATATATATATATCTGAATCAATTTAAGCATGCCTAAGTGTTGATGAATGAAAGAGGAAATTATTTATGTCAGCGGTTTCGCAGCAGTGATCTTTGATCGCAATAGAAAGCGCCTTTGTTTAGGATTTGGCGAAAAGGGTCGTGGGTATATTTTGCCGAATGGCTCACGTCCTTTTTTGTGTTGCTATTGTTCATTATGAATTTGTAAAAGGAAGCGGATGGACCTAAGTAGCTACAACAACCATTACAGAATTCTCGTAGCAGTTGACTGTATAATATTTGGTTTCGACGGAACACAGTTGAAGGCGCTATTGATAAAAAGAGGTTTTGAACCTGAAAAAGGAAAATGGTCGTTGATGGGAGGTTTTGTCCGTGAAGACGAGGGGACTGATGAAGCTGCGAACAGAGTCCTAAACCACCTTACCGGAATGAAAAGCATCTACATGGAACAGCTCTGCGCATTTGGCGATGTAGATCGCGATTTGGCAGGCAGGGTTATCTCTATTGCCTACTTTGCACTGATCAATATTACTGACTACAACAAACAACTTCAGCTTGAACACGAAGCGAAGTGGTTTCCTCTCTCGGAAAGTCCGGAGCTTATTTTCGATCATCAAAAATTATTGTTAAAGGCGAAGGAACGACTGCGTGAGAAAGTAGCCAGTAATCCTATTGGTTTTGAACTCCTTCCTCCAAAATTCACTTTGCCACAATTACAAAGTCTGTATGAAGCCATCTACGAAACGCCGCTTGATCGACGCAATTTCATTAAGAAAATGCGGTCGCTTGGAATACTGAATAAGCTGAATGAAAAGGAGAGGAATTCGTCGAAGAAAGGCGCATATTATTATGAATTTAATAATCGGGATTATAACAACGTTGCTAAGAGTATAAAAAAGTTCGTTTGAGATGATAGCCTATGTTGTATATGTTAGGCTGTCATGTCCGAATGAGGCTATATTGAAATAAAATAACCATTCTTAATTTTATAAATGAAAAGAAACATCGTATCCATCGTTATCCTCACTTTTTCTGCTGTTTATGGTGTTGAGTTGATTTTCTTAGGGATGTTGAGGGATCTCACTTCCCGATACAAAATGTGCCTTCTCCTGATCGTCAGCGTGTTTACTGATTCGAGTAACAAAATAGTAACAAGAATTCACTTGATCATCGCTCAACAACTCTAAAGAAACCTAAATGAATTTTTCGACCTTTCTGTTACCCGGAAGCAGAGGTAACAAGGGTGACGCACATGACAATCACGCCCACAGTAATTCCAAGAGTCTGTGGTGAAAGAAGAGCAAAAAGGAAGAAAGATTAGTATCACATCCATGGCCAAAGATCCACGCTGACAATTCTTGCTTGAAAGCAAAACCCGGCAACGATTCACCGCACGAAAAATATAGAAATCTAATAAAGGTTATTCGTGCCTCAGTGCAGTCACGGGATTAGCCAGCGAAGCTTTGAGCGACTCATACCCAACAGTAACTATCGTAATTATAGCAATCAAACCTATTGCTCCGGCAAAAACCACAAATGACAAACTGGTTTGATATACAAAATTTTCCAACCACCTGCTTGATAAGTAATAGGCAATAGGAACGCCTATGATGCAGGCTACCGCCAGGAGCTTCACAAAGACGCTCATCATAATGAAAAGTATTTGAGAGTTGGTGGCTCCAAACGTTTTGCGAATTCCTATTTCTCTAGTTCGCTGTTCCGATAGGAAAGCAGCCAGGCCGTATATGCCAACACAGGTAATGAGGATAGCGAGAGCCGAGAACTTTTCCGTGATTTGTGCGATGCTATTTTCATTTTCATACATCCTGCCAAATTCTTCGTCTACAAACCAGTAATCAAAACCAAAATCAGGAAATACTTTTTTCCAGGCAGTTTCAATAGACGCAATTTTTTCACTCACACGTTCAGCAGGTAGCCGCACGTAAATGATCCGGTCATCCGAATGTGGCTTGGGTGATATGGCAAGTGGATTAATCTTCTTATGCATTGACTGATACGGAAAATCCTCTACCACTCCCACGACCAACCCTGTCACCGGCCCCTGAGTAGTACGCGTACCCGACCACGGTATCATATAGTCAGGACGAATAACAGTTTTGCCTATCATTTCTTCGGGCGTCAGGTTCAACGCTTTCACGGCAGTTTCGTTTAGCAGAATGGCTGATGAATCGGCAATATTCTGCGAGTCGAAATTGCGTCCTGCTATAATCTTCAACTTAAACGTTTCCGGAAAATCAAAGTCTCCGTTCAACTGGAACCAATCATGTTGTTGCTCACTGATCTCAGGAAATTGCATCTGCATGCCCACTGTGCCAAAGAAATCGAGCTTGGGCAGATGGTTTGCAAGTGTTACCGACTCGATCTCAGAATCTTGTAAGATCAAATTTTTGAGCGTTGTATATTTACTGTCAGTGGCAGGCCCGTTAAATCCGCCAAAACGGACCGATAACATTTGCCTGCCTGCTTCGTTCAGTTTTGAATTACGCATCAGGTCCATCTGCCGTACAATAATTACGGTTCCGGTAAGTAAAATAACGGCCACGATGAATTGGAGCGTGGTGAGAAATTGACGAAATGTATTCGACCCTCTGCCGAAAGCAAATTTTCCTTTCAGCACACTAGCCGGTTGGAATGACGACATAAAGAGCGCAGGATAACTTCCCGCCAGCAATGTAACCAGGACAACAACTCCGCTCGCGATTAACATCATCGGCGTATTGAAGATATGAACTGTTGAAAACGTTTTATTTGTCAGATTGTTGAATTGAGGAATGAAAAAGGTTACGAGCATAATAGCAAGTATCATGGCAGTAAGAACGAGCAGAAAAGACTCCGTCATAAACTGCGCAAACAACTGTAGCCGGATACCACCAAAGGTTTTTCGTAATCCGATCTCCCTTGCTCGGGAAGCCGATTTGGCCGTAGAGAGATTGATATAATTGATGCAGGCTACAATAAGGATAAGCATGGCAATGGATACAAACACATAAACATATTTCTTGTCAGCTGACTTGTGTTTGATTGCCCAATCAATTTCCTTGTCGAAATGGACGTTAGTAATTTTTTGAATCAGGGGCTTGATTTTAAAATCTTCCGTAAACCTGGCGTCAGCCTGTTTTTGAAGATCGGCCCGGATATCTTCGATTAGGGATTCGTTTGAACACACAAAGAAGGACTGTGTCCAAAATGTATTATTTCCTTCGCCCATCGAGGTTTTGAGGCGGGTCTGAAGATCGGTGATCACCTCTTTTAATGCCAGGATATTGCAAATGTATTTTGGTCTGATATGCGTATTTGAAGGGAAATCCTTATAAACACCGGTCACGATCATATCTATCTTGCGTCGATTGGTTGCATACATATTCGAAATGCTGATATTCTTGTTCAGCGGATCTTCTTCACCAAATAGTTCTCTTGCTGCCGTTTCGCTTACAATTACGCTGTTGAGCGCTGACAATGGGTCGGAAGGGAGACCTTTCACTATCGGGATCGAAAGTATTTCATTCAGGTTTTTTTCGGCCCAGATAATTTCTTGGGTAAGCACAATCTTATTAGTCGGATCATAAAAAATGCTAGTGGGCATACCGAAGAAGCTGAAGCTTGATACTGCTGTAATATCGTTGTAGTTGTCCTTTAGATAGTTGTCCCACCCGGCTGGCGAACCTGGATAGGTCTGGTTGTCACCGTTTGGGAACGCAAAGCGACTACCCAATCTGTAGGTCTGGTCCGCGTGAGGATGTTGTGTATCGTAGGTTAGCTCATCGTACACATATAGAAAAATGAAAAGGGCAGACGCCAGGCCAATTGCCAACCCAAGGGTGTTGATGATTGCATAGCCCCTTTGTCTTTTCAGATTGCGAAGGGCGATGAGTACATAGTTTACGAGAATACCATTATTTCTCATAGACGTTCTTATTTATGAGTAAGAGATCGTGATTATTCCTTCAAGGTTGCATGTAGTTTACAAATATCTGCCCAAATCGAGATTAAGCATTTTCAGACCCTCATAGCTGGCTTTTTTTGTCGGCAAAGTGGGTGTTCGAAAGTATAATGGGTTGTCGGTCGGTAACTTGAACATGAGGACGATCTAAATGCAGATACAAATGCTTTGCAGTCTTGATTCAAAGGAGGACTTGAGACATGAGCTTTCAGCATGTTATTCATTTTGTTACTCACTTAGGGACATTTAGGTTCCGAGTAACAAAATAGTAACAAAACGTGGGGGATTTCAATTAGCGTTAGAAGCTAAGTTCTTGAGAATCACCTCAAAAACGTCATGTGCACATGTTAGGTTGGAAAGTGACCTAACGTTGTAACTGTTTGATTGTTAAAAATATAGAAGCGGCTACTTCCCGATACAAAACTTCGAAAAAATATTATCCAATAGATCATCCGTTGTAATGATACCTGTGATCTCCCCCAGGTAATGGAGCGCCTGCCGTATATCCATCGCCAAAAAATCGCCAGTGATTTCTGAATCCATTCCCATTAGAACATGATCAAGCGCTTCCTTAGTCTGAAGCAGATTTTGATAGTGGCGTAGAGTCGTTACCATCACATCGCCCGTCTTAACGTCCTTCACCTGCACCTTATCTAAAATCTTTTCCTTGAGCTCGGACAGGTTTGTTTTGTTTGATGCAGAGATGAGTATAAATTCCTGTTGCTTCATCGTATCAACCAAGCGGGGATCGGCTTTATCTATTTTATTTCCAACGCTTAGAAACGGAATTCCGAGATCTGACAGCTCCTTTACCTGAGTATTGATTTCATCTATGGTTGTATTGGAGAGGTCGAACAAATACAGGATCAGGGATGCCTTTTTCATTCTTTCGCGCGTGCGCTCAACACCGATAGATTCGATCACATCTTTTGTTTCCCGCAAACCCGCCGTGTCGATAAACCGGAAATTGATTCCTCCCAGCACAATTTCATCTTCGATGGCATCGCGGGTGGTGCCAGGGATCTCTGAAACAATGGCCCTTTCTTCATTCAGCAATGCGTTTAAGAGCGTGGATTTTCCCGCGTTTGGCTTCCCCGCTATTACGGTAGGCACCCCGTTTTTTATGACATTGCCCTGGTCAAAGGAATCGATCAGCGCCGTCAGGTAAGACTGGATCTTTAAAATGAGTTCCCGCAGATCCTCGCGTTTGGCGAACTCCACATCTTCCTCGCCAAAATCAAGCTCGAGTTCAATGAGGGAGGCAAAATGAATAAGCTCGTCGCGAAGATGATTTATTTCTTTTGAAAAGCCACCTCGCATCTGGTTGAGAGCCGCTTGCCGTGCATTATCAGTCTCAGCATTGATGAGATCTGCAACGGCTTCAGCCTGCGCAAGATCAAAACGTCCATTGAGAAAGGCACGCTTAGTAAATTCTCCCGGCTGTGCCAGTCGCGCGCCCCGATGCAGCAACGCCTTGATAATTTCTTTCACGACAATAGGGGAGCCGTGGCATGAAATTTCAACGGCGTTCTCCTTGGTGAACGAATTAGGTGCTCTAAAAATTGACACCAGCACTTCATCAATAATTCTTTCCTGATCCCTGAAAATCCCAAAATGTATGGTATGCGATGACTGCTGCTCCAAATCTTTCCCTTGGAAGCACT
>JAICGJ010000158.1 GCA_025923195.1 Chryseolinea sp. | reverse complement strand
TTGGATTACGGCATTCCTTTCGCGAATTGTAATTTCCATGTCATCGATTATTTGTCTTACGATCCGGTTTAGGTCCGTGCGGACGTGCATTGAATTATTGTTCGACAGTTTGGACAGTGTCAGTACATCATCAATCAGTGCCTGCATTCGATTTGAGGCAGAAATGATTTTTGAAAAATAACTTAACTCTCCCTCCGAAAGTTTTTGTTTGATCTTTGATTGCAGAATGTTTCCGAACGCTTGAATCTTTCGCAGAGGCTCCTTCAAATCGTGTGAAGCTACCGAAGCAAATTGCATTAAATCGAAATTGGAGCGTTCCAGTTGCACATTACTTTCTGAAAGCTTTTCGGTAGCCAACTTGAGATCTTCATAATTTTTTGCAATCAGATCCGCGCTATTCTTACGGTCTGTTATATCGATATGGGTTGTTACAATTCCATCGAGCATTTTCACAATCGTCGTCTCGTACCATTTGCCCGTACTTTCATGAAAGAATTCCAAACTAGTCGGATTCCCCGTTTCTACAACATTGACATAAATGTTGAAATACTCGTTCGTCGCCTTACCGAACACCTCCAATAGCCGCTTGCCAACCAACCACTGATGTTGTACTCTGAACATCTTTTCAGCAGCAGTATTCAACGCCAGGTATTCGAAATCTATGATCTTATGTTGCTTGTCACGAATCGCTTTCTTTGCCGTGATCCCATTCGTAGAACTTTCAAACACGCCCTCGATAATGCTGCTAAGACGTTTCGATTGAGAGATATCAATAAAGTTAATCACTGCCCCATCCGTAGTTTTGTCTCGTCGCAGATATGGATTTATCCGCATGAGATAGAATTTGCCTTCGGTGGTTTGAACCTCTGTCTCAAATGGTTTATGCTGTGTCAGCACTCTACTTACGTGTTCGATAAAATCAATGTTTCTCAGATTCGTCGTTATATCAGGAAGGGATCTTCCAATATCAGAATCTATAAGATTTATTATTTTTTTCGAAGCCGGACTGAATTTGCGAATCGCCTGATGAGAATCAACCAAAATCTGCCCGATATCGGAATTGTTGAAATAATTATTGAGATCATCGTTGAGTTCAAATAGCTCCTTAATTTTCAATTGATGCTCCGCACTTACTGTATGCAATTCCTCATTTAGGGACTGTAATTCTTCATTGGTGCTCTGTAATTCCTCATTCGTCGAAATCATCTCCTCGTTGCTTGACTGCAATTCCTCATTCACAGTCTCCATTTCTTCAATTATTGCCTGCAGATTCTGCCGTGTTTCAGTCAACTCCTTTTCCAAAGCCAAAACCTGTTCACGATTTTCCATCGAACTTCCGGGAATGGATCGCGTCGTCTTTATCTCGGACGGTAACTCTTCTATTAGAATCGAGACAAGTGCTTGATTAGAATCATCACGGTGAAGGTAGGGCCTGACAATAATGTTCACAAGGCGTGAGTCTTCCCGGTCACGAAGAACAACGTGTTTCATCTTTGAACTCACGTTTTCAGCAAGCGCCTTTCGAACGGTTATCCCTAGGGCCACCGATAAGTCAGCACTCACCAGTTTTAAGATATTGATGTTAAAATTTTCTTCGGGCAACTGCACGAAACTTTTATAGCTGCCAGTGGCCTGCTTTACATTAAACTCTTTGTCGATTAATATCAATGCTATCTTCCGGTCCTCCAACAATGTATCCTTGAGGATTTCGGACAGGTTAACAGCCGAATTTTTTCTAGCTGGTATTAGGCCCTTTGGATACACGGTGTTCTCCAGCGGTACGAACATTTCGTCCGCATCACCTAGTGTTTTGGTAATACATCGGTAGATCTTCCATTTTCTGTTGACTTCCTGCATCACTTCCTTCAAGATGCCCACGTTTTCACTCGGTCCTAGCATCAGGTATGAGTTGACGTTTAACGCAAAATGAAACTTTCGAAGCGCCTTTGCCTGCAACTTGGTATTCATATAAATAAACATGTTTCGACACAAGATCAGGTCGAGGCGGCTAAAGGGAGGGTCCTTGATCGCATTGTGATTGGCAAATACAACAAGTTTACGCAACTCGCTGGTTACACGAAAAGCATCACCCTCCCGTATGAAATATCTCGACAACAGAGGCTGAGGAACATCTTCTGCGATCCCAAGGCCGAAAATCCCACGGGATGCGATCTCCAATGCGCCAGCATCAATGTCGGTGGCAAAAAATTTTACGTTAGGAAAACTATCCTCTAATTTTCTCATATACTCCAGGAAGAGTATTGCAACGGTATAGGCTTCCTCTCCAGTGCTGCAGGCTACAATCCACACCTTGATTTTGTCTTCGGGACCTTTATTCGAAAAGATTGCTGGTATGATATCGCTTTGCAGCCTCTTAAAGGCTTCGGGATCTCTAAAGAATTTTGTGACATTGATTAAGAATTCCTGACTGAGCGTTTTCAATTCATCTACGTGTTCCTTAGCATAGTTTCTATATTCCTTGAGATTACGGATATTTAATTCCGACATTCTCTTTGACAAACGCCTTAGCAATGTGGGCCTCTTGTATTGGCTAAAATCATAGCGCGTTCCCTTGTGCAATAAATCGAGAATGTCAAGCAAAGTAGCCTCATCCTCTTCCCTCAAGTTTATCGGTAACTTCCCTTTAAGCAGCTCCACTAATTCCTCGCCGATCATTTCTGGCGGAAGTACAATATCAGCTGAACCACTTTCAACGGCACTCGTAGGCATTCCATCGAAGGTTGCCGTCAATGGGTCCTGCACGATGGCCGTCCCACCCATATTCCTTATCGCCTGCAGTCCCTTGGTACCATCTGTGCCGGTTCCTGATAAAATTATCCCAATCGCTTTTTTGCCTTGGTCTTTTGAAAGGGCTTCAAAGAACACATCTATCGCATGGTTTGGCTGACTTGTTCTTGCTTTTTCGGCCAGGTACAGCCTTCTGTTCTGAATGGTCATCAGTTTCTTTGACGGAATGACGTAGATGCAATTAGGCTCAACTAAAACGCCATTGGAAGCCTCCAAAACATGCATGCTTGTATGCTTCGCAAGAAGTTCAACAAGCAAACTCTTATGATCGGGTGAGAGGTGCTGAATCACAACGAAGGAGATACCAGTGTCGGGGGGCATAGCGTCAAATAAATCATGGATGGCTTCCATCCCACCGGCGGATGCCCCGATGCCAATTATATGATCGGAATTTATTAGATTGCGCCCCCTCTCAAGCGTACTTTTTGCCATATAAATAATTGCCAAAATATTTACCGAAACAGATTAAAAATCTGTGCCATTTTATCAAATTTGGTTAAATGCATACCTTAAACACCCTCAATATTCTCCTGGTTGAAGACGATCAGGATGACGTGGAACTTATGCAGGACGCATTGCGAGACAATGGAATTCCCTTTACGATGGAAATTGTGCGTCAGGGTGACAAGGTAATCCCTCATCTGAGAACGTGTAAAAATTTCCCCAACATTATACTACTTGACCTGAATCTTCCCAAAATGCATGGACGTGAAGTCTTAAGTAGAATTAAACTTTCAGAGGATTTTCGCCATATACCCGTAGCCATACTTACCACGTCGTCATCCCAGGCTGAAAAGGAATTTTGCCTTAGCGCCGGGGCCAAGCATTTTCTGACAAAACCTTCAACCGTCGAAGGCTTCAACAAGACGATAGACGAGATCATGAAGATTGCTCTTCAAGACTCGCGAATGAAAAGCTAGGCACTGAACCCTCGCTACATTTTGGGCCACCGTTTCAGAAATGAAATTACCGTCCCAGAATGGGTCTTATCGATTGCCTCAATCCCCGTTTTCAGCTCAATTTAAGGGTTTTTCCCTGTGGCCTGTATTTGGTATCAGGTGTATCAAAACCCGTAGTTATGTTACACAAGTTCTTCTTTAATCGTCTGTCGTTGGAAAAGAAAGTAAAGCACTTACATGAAAAAGGAGTTGCCCTCGGTTCGCGGATAAAGGATGGGCGTCAAATTCATATGTATATGTTGAAGGATCTGTTCGTTGAGGTGCTTTATACAGATGATAAGACCTATCTGGCGCCTGAAAAGGTAAATATCCTGAACGGTCTGACTAACCTGCAACAATATCTGGAAACTGAATTCAGATCTCGATTTTAACACGTTGGCTTCATTGTCTGAATAATTTGGCTTGGTTTAACAAAAATAGCCCTTTGGTCGAGGGCTATTTTCTTTTTATCACCTCCATACCGGTGATAACTTTTCCGTTCCTTATCACGGCACATAACAGATCATGACAGATGTACATGCCCGGATCGTAACTTTGCAGGTCGTGAACTACATCCAGAATTACAACCTTAATGCTGGTAAAATCGATCAACTAAAATATAACATATGGCGGTTAGTGCGGTATTAAAATTCAATCACGTAAGTTACTTATGGGACGAGAAGAAGGCGAATGACCTCAACGGGGATGAGGTAGCATTATTGATCTACCGGTCCAACTTGTTGGGAGCTGACCTACGACTTACAAATTATGGAGGCGGAAATACGTCCTGTAAAGTTTCCGCGAAAGACCCATTGACCGGCGATCTCACAAATGTCATGTGGATCAAGGGTTCCGGCGGAGATTTAGGCACCCTTAAGAGAAGTGGGCTGGCAGCGTTGTACGTTGACCGACTGCACAGCCTTAAGAAAATTTACAGAGGTTTGGCCCATGAAGACGAGATGGTGGAATTATTTAACCACTGTATCTACGATCTTGGCTCAAAAGCACCATCCATTGACACTCCTTTGCATGGATTCCTTCCGTTTAAGCACATCGACCATTTGCATCCTGACGCAGCCATTGCCATCGCGGCGGCCAAAGATGGAAAGAGGATCACAGAGGAGTTGTTCAGCGGAACGATTGGCTGGGTAGAATGGCAACGTCCTGGCTTTGATCTTGGACTAAAACTCCAGAAATGCCTCGAAGACAATCCCGGAATCCGTGGCATTATGCTTGGTTCCCATGGCTTGTTCACATGGGGTGACACAGCTTATGAAAGCTATGTGAATACCCTTGAGGTTATTGAAAGATGTTCAGAGTATCTGGCATCGAACTTTGGAAAACGAAAACCTGTCTTTGGAGGAAACAAGATAGCGGCGTTGCCTCCCGATGAGCGGAAGAAAAAAGCCGCGGCACTGGCACCAGTCCTTAGAGGATTCTGCTCCAGTCACACCCGAATGGTCGGACATTTTACTGATGATGATCGGGTTATGGAATTCATTGACTCAAAAGACCTAGAGAAGCTTGGGCCTATGGGAACAAGTTGCCCGGATCATTTCCTGCGAACCAAGATCAGTCCGATGATACTATCCCTCAAGCCATCGGACGATCTCGACAATGTGACTGCGCTAAAAGAGATACTCTCTCCACAGTTTGATAGTTACAGGAAAATGTACAGGGAATATTATGAGGCCTGCAAGCATGCCAATAGCCCCGCCCTCAGAGATCCTAACCCAGTCGTGATACTTTATCCGAGCGTTGGGATGTTCACCTTTGCTAAAGACAAACAAACGGCAAGGGTGGCAGCTGAATTCTACGTCAACGCGATTAACGTGATGAAAGGCTCGGAGGCCATTTCTGAATACACTTCCCTTCCCAGGCAAGAAGCGTTCAATATTGAATATTGGCTATTAGAAGAGGCAAAACTTCAGCGCATGCCAAAGCCCAAACCGTTGACGGGCAGGATTGCACTGATAACAGGAAGTGCCGGTGGGATTGGAAAAGCCATTGCTAAGAAATTTTTGGACGAAGGTGCCTGCGTGATTGTGAATGATAATGATGCAACCCGGCTGGAAAAGTCCCAGGAGGAGTTCAAAAAATACGGGAAGGATAATGTCACTTCCGTTGTATTGGATGTGTTAAGATCGGCCGATATCCAGCACGCGTTTGAGGTTGCTAACCTAACCTTTGGTGGAATAGACATTGTAGTTAACTGCGCCGGACTTTCTATTTCCAAAACCCTGGAAGAGCACACGGAAAAAGATTGGGATATTTTGTATGATGTCCTTGTAAAGGGGCAGTTCCTCGTCACGCAGGCTGGAGCTAATGTTATGCGAAAACAGGCGATTGGTGGCGATGTTCTCAATATTGTCAGCAAGAATGCACTGGTATCTGGACCCAATAATGCGGCATATGGCTCTGCGAAGGCTGCACAGCTGCACCTCAGCAGATTAAATGCTGCCGAACTTGGTGTACATAAAATACGGGTAAATGTAATAAACCCTGACGCAGTTATTGCCGACAGCAAAATCTGGGAAGGGACCTGGGCGGAAGGTCGCGCCAAGGCGTATGGGGTATCCGTATCTGAGTTACCGGCGTTCTATGCAAAACGTACCCTGCTTAATGAGATCATACTTCCCGAGGACATAGCCAACGCGTGCTTTGCCGTAGTTGGTGGACTTCTCAATAAATCGACGGGAAATGTTGTAAATGTCGATGGTGGAGTGGCCGCAGCTTTTGTTCGATAATAGTAGCTTTCTTTTAATCACCAATTCTGTAAATGCAAATTGAAGGGCATACGCTGAGTCGCCATAATGAGAGGCATTTCGCCTCCCATCGGAAAAGATGGGAGGCCCTAAAGAGCGATATCCGCAACGCTGAAGATATTGTTAAAAAACTTATTGAATTTCAAATTGCTATTCCGAGTTGGGCGCTAGGCACTGGTGGAACAAGATTTGGCCGGTTCAGCGGCGGTGGTGAACCTCGCACGCTGGAGGAAAAAATCGAGGATGTTGGCTTGCTTCATCAACTCAACAAGTCGAGTGGCGCTATTTCATTGCACATACCATGGGATATTCCCAAAGATCCGAAAGCCATCAGGATACTGGCCGCACAACATGGGCTTCGATTTGACGCCATGAATTCTAATACTTTCCAGGATCAGAAGGACCAGAAACATAGCTATAAGTTCGGCTCTCTTCAACATGTCAATAAAGGCGTGCGGGATCAGGCCGTTGAACATAATCTGGAAGTGATAGATTATGGGAAACAGCTTGGTTCAAATTCTATTACGGTGTGGCTATCAGACGGGTCATGTTTCCCGGGACAACTAAATTTCAGAAAAGCCTTTCAGCATACACTTGAGGGACTGCAAAGAATTTACAATGGCTTACCAGACGACTGGAAGATCTTTGTCGAGTACAAGGCATTTGAGCCGAACTTCTATTCTATGACAGTGGGTGATTGGGGGCAATCGTTGCTGTACGTTCAGAAGCTGGGGCCTAAAGCCTTTACGCTGGTTGACCTAGGCCACCATTTGCCAAATGCTAATATCGAACAGATTGTGTCACTGCTTTTAATGGAAGGTAAGCTGGGGGGATTTCATTTTAATGACTCGAAATACGGGGATGACGATCTTACTGTGGGTAGCATAAATCCTTATCAATTGTTCTTGATCTTTAATGAATTGATCGAGGGCATGGACGCGCGACACATGTCGCACGCTACAGATATGGGGTGGATGATTGATGCCTCGCACAACGTAAAAGATCCCCTGGAAGACCTGATACAATCTATCGAGGCCATTAAGATCGCCTATGCACAAGCGCTCGTGATTGATTCTGATGCGCTGGTAAAGGCTCAACAACAAAACGATGTTGTCCTGGCCCAGGAAGTTTTGCAGGCGGCGTTCAGAATGGATGTGAGACCGCTAGTCGCCGAAGCGCGTTTAAGAGCTGGTGGAGTATACCAGCCATTGGAATTCTTCCGAGAATCCAAGGTGAGAGAACAACTCATCGCTACGAGAGGAAAAAAAGCGATTGCCACAGGATTATAGGCAAGTCTGACTTAGCCAAGGAGGTTTTGTTGCTGAAGTTTGTTTGATATAAAATTCTTGAAAACCTCAGGTCCTTTAATTTGAATCTCGTCCATAAGCCCTAGCACAAATCTTCCGATTCCATCCAGGTTTGACACAGGACCGTGAAACGTATATCCATCTTCCGTTCTCTCTATGTAAGGAATTGACAGAGGATATTCCTCACGCAAGAGTAAATAAGCACGCAAGCTTAAGCTCAGCGTTATCCAAGTATTAGAGTCGCCGGTAAATCCAAAAATATCACTTTGATTTTTACGGTGGAGATCCTCAAACTTGTAAGGCGTTTTTAATTCGATTACCTCACCGATTCGATCCAGCTTGAACTGCTTGCAAATCTTGTCCTGCGTATCAAGTGCTACCACCGATTGGTAGTTGTCGCCAAAATGTATAGGCTCAACGAGACGGTCACGAATCTCATTGCTGTTGGCGGAATGATAATTTTTTAGTACAACCTGGTTTTTCTTCCGAATGGTTTCCGCCAGCTGATCTACAAATTGCCCCAATCGGACTTTTAAGAACAGTCTGGGCATGCTATCCATTTCTGAGTTGAGCGAAAGTTTTTTGAGCAAGCTGCTCTTAAGCGGGTTGTCCTGTGCTCCGGATTGTATCAGTTTTTTTATAAGCTTGGTTTCTTCGATTGAAAATTGCGCTTGTGTCGGATCGTCATCCGTTGTAATTATGAAGAATCTATTTTCGAAATCTTTCTCCAGTAAAAAATCTACCTCCTCTAACAGGTTAATATACCTGTAAATGGTTCTCTCACTTGTATCAAACCGATCTGCCAATTGTTTGATAGTCCAATGACCTGATTTTAAAACAGCAATGATTTGGAAGAGTCGCAGAAGTTTTGCCTGAGGAATTATAGATTCCGTTTTTTTGCCTATGATTCTTTTCTTTTTCATTCGTTCGAATCCAACTTATTGTCATCGTGACCAATCTACACACGTTGGTATTTAGTTTCATCACTTAAAGTAACCATTTTAATGTTTGACACAACCTGTCAAACATTCAATCTACCTTCGGTTCAATAAAGGTCGAGATTAGTTACTCGACGTTGAGTGTTGAGCCTTGAATATTGCTAAATGCAATTCCCTCTTTTCAATGCTCAATAATCAACATTCAACACGCAATATTCAAAGGGGAAGATTCAATACTAATGCCTATGGAAATGTTAAGTCGAACCGCATTATTGGTCAAATGCCCGCATTGCGGCAATAAGTTCTCGCCGGAGGAGGCTATTCAGCACGATTTGCGCGCCAAAATGGAAAAAGAATTTGAGGAGAAGTTGCAGGCAAGTACAAAGTCGCTCGTGTCAAAGGTTCAGCAGGAGGAACAGGCAAAATACAATGCTCAGTTCCAACGCCTGGAGGCCGATCGAAAGGCGAAGGCTGCAAAACTGAAGGAGCTGGAGGATCAATCCATTATGTTTCAAGAACGCGAACAATTGCTGAAGGACCGGGAAGATCGCATGGAACATGACATGAAGAAGAAACTCCTGGAACGCGAAAGAATTATTAGGGAACAAGCCGACAAGCATGCACTGGACAAAGCTTTGTTGGAGGTAAGAGAACGCGAAGCAAAACTCCAGCGCGATCGCGACACACTCGACCTGATCCTCAAGAAGCGTGTAATTGAAGAAACAGAAAAAGCGCGCGAAGAGGAACGGATGAAAAATCTGGAGCTGCAAAAGAAATTGGACGATCAGGCAAAATTGATAAATGAAATGAAACGCAGGAATGATCAGGGAAGTATGCAAATGCAGGGTGAAGTGCAGGAACTTGCCATTGAAGAGTTCTTAAATATAACCTTCCCACGCGACGTCATTGAAGAGATTTCAAAGGGAAAGCGCGGGGCCGATTGCGTACATATTGTGCGCGACCATTACGAGAATGAATGCGGACGTATCTTGTATGAAAGCAAACGAACAAAACACTTCAGCTACGAGTGGATAACAAAAATGAAAGACGACATGAGGTTGCAACAGGCAGAGATTGGTGTAATTGTTACTGAAGCTTTCCCTGATGGTATGGCGCGATTTGGGGCCTTGGACGGAATTTGGGTTTGTTCATTTGCCGAGTTCAAGGCGCTATCGGTATTGTTTCGAAGCAACCTCGCGCGAATGGGTGAAGTATTGGCAGCTCAGGTGAATAAAGGCGATAAAACAAAAATGATTTATAGTTACGTGACTGGAAATGAATTTCGGCAAAAGTTGGAGGCCGCCTTTGAATCCTATCAAGACATGCATGAGGACCTTCAGAAAGAGAAATCTCTTTTCACCGGTCAATGGGCAAAGCGCGAAAAAAGACTGCTCAAGGCAATGGAGAATCTCGTTTGTCTTTATGGCGACGTTCGCGGCATTGCTGGCGGGGCGGTACAGGAAATAAAAGCGCTCGAAATTCCAGAGTGGACGGCAGCGGACAGCTGAAAGCTTACAGCTTACAGCCGTCAGCTGCTAAGCATTAGCAAGGCTTCGGTCGAGATGAACATAACCTCCATCAACATGGATAAGCTGACCAGTAGTGTGGCTCGATCGTTCAGATAGTAGGAATGCCGTTGTATTAGCAATTTCCTCTGCCGTTGTCATTCTGTTCCCCAACGGTATCTTGGATTCGATTTCCGCCAACTTCGCCTTTGGATTTGGCAAGGTCTGGATCCATTTCTCGTACAATGGCGTCCAGCACTCAGCAACGATGATAGCGTTTACCCGGATACCGTACTTGAGTAACTCTACCGCCCATTCCCGGGTCAACCCATTGCGACCGCCATTAGCCGCTGCATATGCAGACGTTCCCCCCTGGCCCGTTTCCGCGGTCTTAGATCCTATATTCACAATGGCGCCTTTCGATTTTTTCAGCGCGGGCAACGCGTAGTGCGCCATCAGGTAATAGTGAACGACATTCTTATGCAAGGAAGCCATAAAATTTTCGTAGTTCCCTTTTTCCAACCCTACCCCGTCGTTCACGCCTGCATTGTTTACAAGGCCCTCTATTCTTCCAAATTTTTTGAGGACCGCATCCACTGCTTTTTCGGCAGCATTGGGATCGGTAAGCTCAGCTTCCACCTGGAACGCCTGACCACGACTTTTTTCTATCTCAGACACGATTTTTTTATTGTCCTCTTCATTCCTGCCAACAATCACTGGGATGGCACCTTCAGCAGCCAGAACTTTTACAATTCCTTCACCGATGCCTTTTGCACCGCCTGTTACTATAATTACTTTATCCTTTAATTTAAGATCCATAGCGTTTCTGGTTATAAGTTGTAAAATCTGACGGCATTCGTACCGAATATCAATTCCTGTTCGTCCTTGCTATATTTTGAAAAGTAATCCCTGACCAGTTCAAAGACTTGTTGGTAAGATGCTGCAACCAGACATACCGGCCAGTCACTTCCAAATAACAGTCTCTTGGTGCCGAACGAATTCGCCACGACGTCGAGGTAAGGTGTGAAGTCATCACGGGTCCAATTCTTCCAATCAGCCTCTGTAACCATTCCCGAAACCTTGCAGTAGACATTTTCAAACTCCGCGAGTATTTCGATCTCCTTTTTCCAACTATCGATTTGCTTGTCTTTTATTAGCGGTTTCGCCATGTGATCGAGTACAAAAGGCTGTTCTGGAAAGGCTCTGACAAATTCAATTGTATATTTCAACTGATCGGTGTAAATGAGAATATCGTACGTGTACCCATATTCTTTTAACTTTCCGATGCCTCGTTTAAAATTTGGCCGAAGCATATAGTCACGCTGCTTTTCTCCTTGCAGCACATGACGGAAGCCCTTCATCTTTTTAAATTCCTGATAATGGGCCAAGTGATCGCTGACATCTTCAGCTTCCAGATCTACCCATCCTATCACGCCTTTAATAAAATTATGCTGAAGCCCGTTCGCCAGCTGAAAAATATTTTCCTCTTTTGATTGGTCCGATTGCACTACCACGGAACCATCAAGATTGTTAAGTGGGAGTAGCGGCTTAAAGTCTTCAGGTAAAAAATTTTTCTGGATGACCGCCATATCATCCGTAATCCAACTGTCGCGGACTTCGTTGTATTTCCAAAAGTGCTGGTGTGCGTCAATCCTCATTAAGCATCTTTTAGGCCATAGATCTTTTTCATCAGAACCCATTTTTCTCCCGGCCTGGCGTCAGGCAGTGGCTGTTGAAATTTCCACATTAACTTCTCCCATTCTTGCACTTTTGGATTTGATTCATCCATGGACGCCTTGCGTTCGAACGTAAATGTCTCGTCCGCCTCCAGGATCATAAACATTCTTGTGCCTATTCGGTAGATTTCCATATTAGTTATGCCCGCATCCGTAATACTCTTTTCAATCTCAGGGGAGACACGCTGATGCCATTGCTCATATTCGGTAATTAGCGTTAAATCGTTCTTTAGGTCCAAAGCCATGCAATATCGCTTCATAATTTTTCGCGTTAACAGGGGACTAAATATCATGAAAATATTTTACCCATATCACTACATACAACAATTTTGAAATACGTCGTTAAGTAAATGTGATTGACCGGAACCTTTTTGTATTTTCCGGCATCATTATGGGTAAAAATACTTTCCGGCAAAGAATGTTTAAGCGAATCAAAAAGGTATTGATCATTCTTTTTGTTGCCCACTTGATTTATATCGTGGCGCTAAAATGGATTGATCCCCCAATAACGATTACTCAAGTCGCGAGCGTCATCGAAGGACACGGTCTTATGAGGGACTACATACCGATGCAAGACATCTCTCCTCATGCACGCCTGGCTGTAATAGCATCAGAAGATCAACTCTTTCCGGGGCATAGCGGTTTTGACGTTAAAAGTATCGAAAAGGTGATTACACAGCGAAGCAAAAAAGCTGGAAGACTACGCGGTGCGTCTACGATTAGTCAGCAGGTTGCTAAGAATGTATTCTTGTGGCAAGGGAGAAGTTGGGTTCGTAAAGGTATAGAAGCTTACTTTACTTTTATGATAGAAAAGATCTGGGGTAAGGAGCGAATATTGGAAGTGTATCTGAATGTCGCAGAAATGGGTTCAGGCATTTTTGGAATTGAGGCTGCCTCTCAGGAGTATTTTAATAAACCTGCCAAGAAACTTTCCAGGAAAGAAGCAGCTATGATTGCAGCCGCACTTCCTAATCCAAAAACCTATATCGTCAAGCCCCCCTCCCGATACGTAAGTCAACGGTACCCCTGGATTATGTCGCAGATGCATAACCTGGAAAACAGGCCCGAGATCGAACTTTTGATTGCAGAGGAAAAAAAAGTTGTCAGCCGCGCACAGTAGATTGTAGATTTTTAGATTGTAGATTTTAGATTGACGCCAGATTGTAGTTTGCAGGATGGGAAATTAAAGACGTTTTGCATTTCTGTGTCTTTTTTCGTGATTAAACAGTGCATAAGGACGCCTCTGGTATTCCTCCGGGTATTTTTCCTCTCTTATATAACTACTCTACATTGAGCCCCTGAGAGCTCATTCGATTCTGCTGCCAAGTGGCTCATTCAAAGCGCAAGACTTCATTCCGTGCCGGCGCGATGGCCCGAGCCAAATGCGGGGGTGGCCCGGCATGTGGGGGGAAGCTACTCTGCGGTAAAGTCCTGTTTCACGCGATGGGCGCGAAGGAATAACGCAAAGAGCACAACCGTTCTTACAATGAGAATGACGATTTTAAACTAGAGTTCGGAAGCTGCCTGCACACTCAGAAGTTCGCACACTTAAACACCTAAACACCTAACACTTCAACACCCACACTCAATGCCGTTTAGTAAGCAATACATTTTAGAAATTGCATTTTTATTTGGAAGCATTTTTTACTGCAGAGAAAAAATGCAGAGATGAATGCCAGAGGGCCGGAGAGGGAGAAATTAATAAAGCTCTGTGTATTCTCGACGCAATTTTCCCGGGTATACTCTCTTATATAACTATATAACTACTCTACATTGAGCCGCTGAGAGCTCATCCAATTCTGCTGCAAGTGGCTCATTCAAAGCGCAAGACTTCATTTCCGTGCCGGCGCGATGGCCCGAGCCAAATGCGGGGGTGGCCCGGCATGTGGGGGGAAGC
>JAICGJ010000157.1 GCA_025923195.1 Chryseolinea sp. | reverse complement strand
GGAATGGTGTTGAAGGAATTTCAGCAGGGGCACCCTTTGGGCACGCAGGAATAATCGTGAAGGCGTATTTGGAGATGACCACTAGGAAATTAATGAAATGACACGCGATAAATCGCGAGCGCAAGAGGTTAGGATGCGCTGAATATGAGAATTCTTTATATAAGTCAAAATTAGTCTGTCTGCGATTTGTTTGCTGCTTATCCCGTCGGCTAGTCTTCCTGCACTTCTCTTTCTCTTCGGGCTAGTCGCGGTTGCTCATGTTCCGAGCAGGGCTTTTGAAAAGCTATTGTCGGAAAATCTGAACATTCAACCTCCTTAGTGTGGCGGGGATAAAGCCGAATCTGTCTGTTCTTGTCCTGATAGGCAAAGGGGACCTACTCAAATGATCTCCAGTTTAAAAACGCTCAATATTTATTTCCCTGCGTTCGCCTGTATAGCTGAAAATTATGATTTTTGTTGCATCTGCTGTGTACAACAATGACCTGGACGACTGAGAGAGGTAAGAGGATCCATAATAAAATTCTACTTTAAAAGTTTTACCATTGTTTAACGCAACAATAGCATAAGCATCATCGGATGCAGGGTGAAATAGTTTGCTATTTATGGAACGTGAAAAGGCTTTCAGAGGCCCGGAATTATTTCCTGTTAAAATAATGTGCTGACTTTTGTTATTTAGCCGAACCAAGGCCTTTCCATCATAATCGGCTTCAAAACCGCTTTTTGCAACTTCCATTGGATAAAAATTTCCCTTACCGTCACCATACAAGTATAGTCCCATAGATGCATCGTAGCGTCCGGTATTTACTTCAGTGGCATACGAATTTCCGATGAGCAGCACGTCTGGGTGTCCGTCCTCATTAAGATCATCGCTTAGCATCCCGAATACCGGTGCGAATTGCGCTTCCAACGGCAACGCCTTCATGGCAAATTTTCCTTGTCCGAGATTTTCTATATAGCTCGTCTCAAACCATTCACTGCAGACCACATAGGCTTTTTCTAGTTCTGACGGCAGAAATGATTTTTCAAAGGAAGCTTCGGCATAGGGAAGATACGTTTTGAACCTTCCCTTAATTGCGCTGATCTGACTGATCAATTCATCGCGCGAGTGCGCTATATGTTTCTCGCCCTGCACATAGTACGACATTACAGGATCTAACGAGCCGTTCTTATCAAAATCACTTGTGTAAACGCAAATGGGCTCTTTAGCAGTTCCCCTGTAGCGTGTGTTTATTCCAAGATTACCTGCGAGGTAGTCAGTGTCACCATCAAGATCAAAATCCCCGCCTAATAAACTATTCCACCAACCGGAAATATGATTTAGCCCTGTTTTGTCACTGGAATTCATGAGCTTTCCTTTTTCGTTGTGATAAAATTGAACAGGCATAAATTCTCCAGCAACAATGAGGTCTATCCAGCCATCATTATCATAGTCGCTCCACAGTGCCGACGTAACCATTCCTGCTTTTTCCAACTCGGGGGCTACATGAGAAGTTGCATCTGTAAACCTGACCGTTGTGCCGTTTGTATCATTCCGTAAAAGCGAACTACTCGCTGGCAGGGGATATTGACCAGGAATTATCCTTCCTCCGATAAATAGGTCAAGATCTCCATCTTTGTCATAATCTGCGGCCACCACACATGAGCCACTTTCCCGAAGATCTGGCAACGCACTGGCCTGAAGCTCGAAGTTACTGCTTCCGTCATTCAGGTATAAATGATCCTGGTATACCTGTGCTGATTGAGAATGTTCAGTGCCTCCACTAACAACATACAAGTCGAGATCCTCGTCGCGATCCGCATCAAACAACAAAACACCCATCTGATCGACAAGCGAATCAATTGCCGGTATCTTGTGTTTTGTAAACTTTCCATCGGTGTTTTGGAGAAACATCATCCCAGCATGGCGGGCCGATCCGGCTACGTAAAAATCTTCAAGGCTATCCCCATTTACATCGCCCACCGAAATGCCCGGCCCATTTCGAGAATGCATGTGAGGCAATAGCGGCTGTACTTTAAAGTCAATAAATTCATTTTCGGAATGAGAATAAGTTATTCCCAATTGCGACGTCACCTCTTTTAGTAATGGGGTTGCTACTTTTGCTTCATTGTAGGGTTCAAGGGCGTCTGTATGTTTTAATTTGAGATGTTGATTAGCATGTACATTTTGTATCAACTGATATTTTCCATCGGGCCATATTACCTCGATAGTATCTACTTTATTTATAGTGTCCAATCCCACGTGCAACGTCTGGTCTACGCTCGACTCAAATCCTCGTGAATGGAAATTCTCGAACACCTGAATTTTTCCGTTTTGCTTCACCTTAATTTTAGCGCCTATACCACTCCGATTTTTTTCAGTGCCGAGCAAACTGATCTTAAGATAATTGCGCTCAAACAAAGTATTGCTTTTGTTTTCATAGACATGCGCCTCCCCATTCATATTATTAATGACTAACTCAAGATCTCCGTCATTATCCAGGTCAGCGTAAACCGCACCGTGTGAACATGTCTTTTCATGGATGCCCCACGTTTTGGAGCGATCAGAAAAAGTAATACTGCCATTGTTTTCGAAAATGTAATTATTCAGGGAAGCGCTTTCGAGGGTTTTGATAGCGCTACGCTTGTTGGTCATTTTAGTCTGTAGAGTACCTATCGGTGTATTATATACATTCTGATAGGTGATGTAATCCAGGTTGCCCAGGTCCCGTAAAAAACCATTTGTTACGAACAGGTCCTTATCGCCGTCATTATCATAGTCGGCAAGCAATGCGCTCCAACTCCAGTCCGTACTGCTGATGCCTGATAAAAAGGCTATTTCACTGAACTTTCCGTTTCCACGATTCAGCTGGAATGTGTTGCGGGTGTATTGTGGTTCATAGCCCGTGTTTAATGATCGAACAAACTTATCGTATCCTGAGGGTGGGATAATCAGCTTCTGGCGTTTGTTATCTTCAGGCCTCATATCGAGCTCGATGATATCGACCAGCCCATCGTTGTTAGCATCGGCAATATCGTTGCCCATCCCGGCAAAGCTCGTGTGCTTCATACAATCTTTTGCTCGATTTGTGAATGTGCCGTCTTTGTTATTTACATATAAAACATCATTTCCAATGAAGTCATTGGAAATATAGATATCAGGCCAAAGATCGTTATTGATATCACTGATGGCTAACCCCAGGCTGTACCCTTCGACCAGAATCCCGGATTCCCTGGAGATATCCGTAAATGTGTTATCACCATTGTTCCGGTACAATACATCGGTGCTGATTCCTTCTCCATTGAGCTTCCGGGGTTGTATTACATTGACATTGTTTTCATAAGATGCCGGATTGACTATCATGAACATGTCCAAGTCACCATCGCGGTCATAATCAAATACAGCAGCGTGCATGATTTGCCTCTGCTCTGCAAGTCCATAAGCATCGGCTGATTCCGTAAAGGTGTTGTTGCCATTGTTTATGTATAATAAATTTTTACTGTCATTGCCTGATGCACGTCCCGAAACACATACATAAATATCGAGCAAGTCATCCTGATTGATGTCGGCCATAATAGTTCCCGTTCCCCATCGTTCCGTTATGAGTCCCGCCGATCCTGTGATGTCTTCGAATTTTAGTCCGCCCTTGTTTAGATAGAGACGCCCGCTTACCTGGTTTCCGCTAAAATAGAGATCTGTTAGTCCATCGTTGTTAATATCTCCTGCAGCAACGCCTGCTCCTGTGTAAATATTCATATAGGTGAAGACATTGTCCTCATCATTTTCTTCGATCAGATTATTAAAAGTTATTCCTGTTTCCTCTTGAGACAGGAGATGAAAAACTTGAGGAGCGTCAGCAGTGCATGCTGAAAGGCAGACTTCCAGAAGCACGTAAAAGAGGATAACTTGCCTTAGTCGCGTTATTTGACCCATCCGTTTCTCTTTTTTCCTTTAAAATCATAAACAATTACCGAATCTATTTTATCGTTAATGGTTATGGTGCGACTGGACTGCGATAGATAAGTCGAACCATAATAGAATTCGTGTTTATAGGTCTTACCATTTTTTAAGGTGATGATTGCATAAGAATCATCTCGTGTTGCCCGAAAATATTTCCCTTCCTTACCTGTGACATGGGCCTTTAAGTTTCCGGAATTATTTGCTGCGAGGATGACTTGTTGACCGTTGTTCAGGCGCAAGGCTGCCAAACCTTTGGCGTCGCCATCGACAAAAAAGCCAGACTTGTTTACTGGCACAACGACGAAGTTTCCATTTCCATCGCCGCGTAAATACACTCCAATGAAGGCATCATAACGTCCCGTAGAAACTTCGGTTGAATAGGAATTACCCACTAATAAGGCATCAAGATTTCCATCATGATCAAAATCATCTGTAATTATTCCATAGATTGGGGCAACCTGTGTCAACAAGGGCAATGCCTTTATCCTGAGTTTTCCTCCGCCGAGGTTTTCAATGTAACTGCTTTCAAAGCGCTCGCTGCAAACCGTGTAGGCACTGCTTAGTTCCGATTCTAAAAATGATTTTTCAAACGTCGCCTTGGCATAAGGTTGGTACGTTCTAAACCTTGTGCGGATCACATTCATTTGCTTAACGAGATCGTCCCACGAATGGGCTACATGCTTTTTACCCTGAATGTACATACTCACGACAGGATCAATACTACCAGTGTTATCAAAGTCTTTGGCATAGATACACAACGGTTCGTTTGGTGTACCCTGGTATCGTGAATTCAAGCCGAGGTTTCCAGCGAGGTAGTCGGTGTCACCGTCGTGGTCAAAGTCGCCACTTGTCAAACTATTCCACCATCCAGATGTAGAAGCCAGGCCTGTGCTGTTGGTCATGTTTACAAACTTGCCTCTTTCATTATGGAAAAAACTGATTGGCATGAACTCACCGGCAACGATAAGGTCAATCCAGCCGTCATTGTCATAATCTGTCCACAAAGCTGAAGTAACCATTCCAGCTCTCTGAAGGTCGGGTGCAATGGAAGAAGTTACGTCTATGAACCTGCATTTTCCTTGGAAAGATTCATTCTTCAAAATATAGCTGCTGGGTCTCAGCGGATATTCGCCAGGGATCAATCTACTTCCAACAAAGAGATCAAGATCCCCATCCCTGTCATAATCTGAGGCGATAATTGCCGAGCCGCTTTCGGTAAAATCCGGAATAGCGTCTGGATTATTTGTGAACATGGCTTTTCCGTCGTTCAAATAAAAGTGATCTCTTAACGCGATGGATTGCTTCGCATGTTCAGATCCCCCTGATGCGATGTACAGGTCAAGGTCGTTGTCGTTGTCGGCATCAAAGAATAATACCCCCATATCTTCAGACAGGCTATCTGTAACACCGACGTCTAACTTCTTAAAGGAGCCGGCGGATTCTTGGATGAATAGTCCTCCTGAATGATTGGTAGCGCCTCCGACATAAAAGTCTTCTAACGAATCGCCGTTAATATCTCCAACAGTAATGCCTGGGCCATTCCTTGAGTGCATATGGGGTAGCGTAGGTTGTATTCGAAAGTCTACATAGTCATTCTCACGATGTTTAAAATTTAATCCGGATAGTGAAGGTGCTGGTTTGAAGACAATGGCATTTGCTGACTTGCTTAGGGGAGATGGTTTCGTTGATGCATCTGAATAGTTTAAAGTCAGCACCTGATTTGCTTTCACGTTCGTAAGCAATTGATATTTTCCATTGGGCCAGATTACTTCCACACTGTCAATCGAGGGTAATTCATTCACACCAAAATGGAGGAAAGGCTCTACTGAAGAAAGGAATCCACGAAAGGGCGTAAAATACTGGTATTGTATTTTGCCTTTGTATTTCAAGTATACTCTCGCGCCAATGCCTTCTTTATTTAGAGGTGGCCCTACGAATGCAATTCTTAAAAAATTAAAAGCGTGATTTTCTTTATTATTCACTGATGTATTTCGTAAGAGTGTTGCGCTTTCATCAAGGTTGTTGATAACCAGGTCGAGATCGCCATCGTTATCCAGGTCTGCATAAGCCGCGCCATTCGAATACGAGGGTTCAGCACTTCCCCACTGCACCGAATTATCACTAAATGTTAGATCTCCATTATTCTTAAAAAGGTAATTGTGTACTTTGATGCCCGGGATCGTATTAAGCATATCCAACTTTTCCTTTCTGTTTCCTTCTGTTGTTCCCATCTGCGAGGCCCTTCCGCTGAATTTAATGAAGTCAAGGTTGGTAATGTCTTGTCTGTAACCGTTTGTAATGAACAGATCTTTAAAGCCATCATTATTATAATCTCCAAACAAAGGCGCCCAGCTCCAGTCTGTAGCTTCCACGCCGGCGAGATATCCGATGTCACTGAAGGTTCCGTTCCCGTTATTCAACTGGAGTGTATTGCGTATGTACTGAGGCTCATATCCGTACTTCAGGTTATTTTCAAAAACATCATATGTATTGCCAACCATCGTTACTTTCCAACGGGCATTGTCTTCTGGCAGCATATCGACTTCCACGAGGTCAACTAATCCATCATTGTTAAAATCGGCAATGTCATTGCCCATGGCATTGTAAGTTTGGTGTTTCATGCATTCGCCAACCCGGTTTGTGAATGTGCCGTCTTTATTGTTGAGATATAGGAGATCGTTTGTAATAAAATCGTTGGATACAAATATGTCCGGCCACTGATCGTCATTGAGATCACAAACCTGGACGCCCAGGCCAAACCCCTCAATTGAAATACCGGCGTTCGCGGAAATATCCGTGAAGGTTAAATCGCCGTTGTTCCGATATAGCTGGTCAGTTGTGTTAGACTCGCCTTTCGTTGCTTTCGGACGGGCCCGGTTGCGGCTATATTCTACAAATGCATTTCTTAACAGATAAACATCCAGATCACCGTCAAGGTCGTAATCAAAAAATGCAGCTTGAACTGTATTACCTATACCTGTCAAACCGTAAGATTGGGCGGATTCTGTAAAAGAGCTGTTTCGATTATTGATAAATAATAGATTCTTTCTTTTCCTTTCCGGTGTGTTCCGGCTTCCGCCCGCACAGATATAGATGTCTTTAAATCCATCCTGATTGATATCAACTAACGTTACGCCGTTAGCCCAGATTGACGTAGAGACCCCGGCCTTTTCAGTGATATCTTCAAAATGAAAGTTGCCCTTGTTAAGGTATAGCCTACTCGAAACCATATTGGCTGTGAAATAAATATCCTGCAGCCCGTCGTTATTTATATCACCAATAGCAACACCACCGCCATTATAAATATTTTCAAAATCAAGTACCGTAAGCGTATCGGAAGTAGTCAGATTATTTGAGAAGGTAACTCCGGTGCTTTCCGGGGACATGGATTGAAATAATGTGTCATGATGTTCCGCACAATGCTGCAATTGGCTCGTTAGAATTAACAATATTAAAGGTATCAATAACCTCGCCATCATGTGCAATGAAAAATTAAACTTGTAGGCAATCTGCTGTGCCAGCTAATTGCTTAAATTTTTTTATGGAACAGATGTTTCACTGCCTTGCCTAGGCGTATAAATAAACAGCGAGAAAATTGTTCCTCGCTGTTCCTACCCCTTTTACAAACTAAACCTAATACCCATTGTTTTGTGTGATGACTCCGGCTGATCTATCTATTTCACTTTGAGGTATTGGAAATACTGAATACTTATCATTCCATGCCGTTCCAAACACTTGAGGTCCGATTCCCCAGCGTACAATATCAAACCATCGGTGAGGCTCGAAGCATAGCTCAAGCCGTTTTTCCTTATAGAGTGCTGTTGTAACGTCATCCGCACCAGGCAAGTCTGCCAAGCCGGCACGGTCTCTTATATCGTTAATTTGTTGCCTGGCCTCTGCTGTCCTTCCTTTTTCAATAAGTGCTTCAGCATAAAGCAGTTTTAGTTCAGGAAAACGGTACAGCCTCTCATTGTTGAAATTGCCCTGATTGTTTGGAGCAAAATCTGCAGCAACATTGTTCCGCTGGCCAGCATATTTTTTTACGTTATAGCCTGTAGAAGACCAAGCGGCATCATATGGGACTATAGTTACTGCACCCGTCCAGACATAATACATGTCGCCAGCCTTGTAAATAAAAGAGTTAAGTCTTTCGTCGCCGGGTTCAAAGGCACTTACAAGATCGGGCGTTGGCACCCACCATCCATTTTTGCCACCAGGTGCACCGTTGCCTCCTGCAGCATCCCAATCCCACGAACGTCCTGTACCTTGGGAAGCTTTGAAGTTTTCGGTATGGACATCATCAAAAACCCAGATGTTATCATCAGAATTAGGTCCTCCAAACTGGACTTCAAAAATTGACTCCGGACTATTTTCGTTGTCAAACGCGAAGGCATCTTCAAGATCTTGAGCGGGGTTGTCGGTATCAATAAGTGCGTACGGGCCATTCGAAATCACGTCTTCAAATGCAGCAATGGCAGCATCCCAATCTTCTTTCCATACATTCACTTTTCCAGTGTATGCCTTTGCTGTCCATGACGTAGCCCTGCCAGTATTGGCATCATCCCACGTTGCAGGTAGCTTATCCGCAGCGTCGTTAAGATCGGAGAGTATCTGCGCGTACAGCTGATCTTTCGCCGCATTGGGAACCACTAGTGTATTCAGGTCTTTAGGTGTCACCAGAACCAACGGTGGTGTTCCCCAGAATTTGACTGCTTCAAAGTGGAAGAAAGCTCTTAGAAATTTTGCTTCGCCCTCAAACACATTTTTTTGTTCCGCTGTCAGTTCATTTGGAAGGGCAAGATTTTCCAGCACGATATTACACCTATAGATGCCTTCATATATCTGAGTATAAATTGCTGCAAACGGTATATCGCTAGCGCGGATGTTCAGAATGTCTGCGTCTTTGGAAATATTGTCCGAGCCCGGCTCAGCTTTCACATCGTCGGTTATGACAGTGGTCACTTTCCAATACTCACCTCGTTCAGATAAAGTCTCGGAGCTATGACCCCAGAAATCTTGAATAGAGGAATATGCAGCAAACATTGCAGCATCATATTCAGTTACTGTCTTATAAAAATTGCTTGCTGCTATTTTGTCGAGTGGCACAAGGTCAAGGTTGTTACACGAATTGATAACTACCAGACTGACAACCATTGCATATATTAGCTTTTTCATCTTTGTATATTTTAAATGATTGTGTGATCAAAATATTACTTGCCATCCTACCTGATATATTCTAGGCTGTGGAGCTCCTCCGGAGTCCTGGCCATTTGCAAGCGGTGTTTCGCCTTTCTGGAAACTAAATCCTCGCGTCACTTCAGGGTCGTAACCTTTGTAGTCAGTAAATGTTGCAAGGTTTTGCACGCCTACATAAATTCTAAAGCGGGACACAAAACCCCCTGTCCAGCTTTCGAGGGTGGTTAATGGAAGTGAATAGCCGATCTGCAAATTGCGGATGCGCATAAAGCTTGCGTTTTCTATCCAGCGATCGGAGAACCTGTTATTCTGATTAGGGTCTGAGTCTGTTAAACGAGGCATACTCGTGCTCGAGCCTTCCCCATCCCACGCGCTTAGTGTGCTGGTAAGAAAGTTATTGGAGCTTCTCAGATCCTCCAAGGATATTCGAGCTTGGTTGTATACCTTCTGACCTCCAACACCCTGAAGTAAAATTGAAAAGTCAAAATTCATAAAGTTGGCTGAAGCATTAATTCCATAAAAATAGGTTGGAATAGAGCTCCCAAGGTTCGTCCGGTCTTTTGAATCGATCTGGCCATCGCCATTAACATCAACAAAACGAATATCGCCCGGCGCTCTTCCGCTGGAAATCAAGTCTGGAACTGCGGAACTGATCTCGGATGCATTTTGAAAAATTCCATTCGTTTTATATCCGTAGAAGCTCCCAATTGGGTCACCAACGGCTGTTCTATGCGTAGAAGCGCCACCTACGCCTGTTATAATCTCCGGCACCGATCCTAAGTCAAGCACTTCGTTGTGAACAGTCGTAATATTTCCACCGAAGCTGTAATTTATCTTCTTGAAGGTGTTCTTGTATTGGACTGCAAGCTCGATGCCGCGGTTCAACATTTCACCCAAATTAACATCAGTGGGTAAGAAAAATCCGGAAGTGTAAGGTACAGGGAAGCCAATAAGAATATCACGTGTTATTTTATTGTAATAGTCAAAGGTCACATCAACTTTACCCTGAAAGAGAGTCATATCTACACCTATATCGGTCTGTGAACTTGTCTCCCATTTCAGTTCAGGATTGGCAAAATTTATAGGAGCCAAACCTCGTCTTACTGATTGATTCCCAGTACCTAAAACGTAGAAAATTGTGGGCTGAAGCGTACTCAGATAGGCAAAATTTGTTCCCGTAAATTGATTACCGGATTGCCCCCAACCTGCCCGTACTTTAATGTCGTCGAAAATTTCGTTTTGAGGAAAGAAGGATTCCTCGGTAATCCTCCAGCCTACCGAAATAGAAGGGAAAGCCTGCGAGCGATTCTCCTTAGAGAAACGGGAAGAGAGATCCTGCCGTACATTGAACGTAAAGAGATATTTGTCATGGTAGGAATAATTGATACGTCCCAGGTATCCTCTAAGCGCCCAATGGTCTGCTTCATTCGCAGCAGCAACTCCTGATCCCGTTGAAGCAAATCTTATCTGCTCATTAAAAAGGTTTCTTCCCTGCAGTCTGATTTTTTCAAATTCAAAGTTGGTTTCTTCATGACCAATTAATACAGTGAAGGAGTGGCGGGCAATCGTTTTGCTATACGTAAGTGTATTGTTAAAATTTGTCGTAAGCTCTATTGGACGTTCTTGAACTAATGTTGAGGCCCTCGCACCTCCATTAAAGTCACGTGCGCTTTGAAAAAATGCGCCATCCCCAACATTATAATCCACGCTTCCTGACATTCTGTACTTAAGGCCTTTAACGATTTCCAGTTCGCCGTATAAATTGGCTAGAACTTTCCGTGACGTAACGGTAGTTTCGCTAAAGCTTGGATCCGTTCGCATTACATAGTTTCTGCTATTTCCTCCAGCGCCACGATTAGGCAGGGTTTCAAGATTGTAACCAGCTACACCGGCCGGATCATATACTTTGAAGAACGGCTGGTTTAGTGCCGAATTAAAACCGGCAAAGGTTGCATCCTCCGTCTGGACTGATCTATCGACTGAGCTTAACAACAAGGACACCCCGAACTTTAATTTTTTACCAACTTGAATATCAGAATTGGCTTTAATGGAATATCGTGTAAAATCTTGCGCGAGTTGAGTACCTTCCTGGTCAATAAAACCCACTCCGACAAAATAATTGGCCACCGCTGAACCTCCATTCACAGAAATATTATGATTGGTGATAGCCCCGTTCTGGAATACAACATCTTGCCAGTCGACATTCGGAGACGAATTGAACTGGCTGTAGTCGCGGCCTAACTGCGACTGGATATCGATGTATTGAGCAACATTTAGCACATCAAATTGTTTCCGTGCTTCACTTGTCCCAACATATCCATCATATGTTACAGACGCTTTCCCATCTTTGCCACGTTTGGTCGTTACAATGATCACCCCATTGGCAGCGCGGGCACCATAGATTGCAGCTGCAGAAGCATCTTTCAGAACATCGATTGACTCAATGTCGGCGGGATTAATGCTGGCCAGCGGATTGGATTCGGCCGATGAAGCTGTATTTACGGTGATATTAGTTGTCTGTACAATTGGGACTCCGTCTATAACCCATAAAGGAGAGTTAACCCCCGCTGTTCCTACTCCTCGAATCCTTACATCGATCGGGGCGCCCGGATCCCCACTTCTATTAGATATCTGGATACCGGCGACCCTTCCTGCAAGAATCTGATCTGCGCTTGTTACAGGTTTGGATGAAATGTCGATATCTGAGCCTCTCAAACTTCCGACAGCACCAGTAAGGTCTGCTTTCTTCTGAGTACCATATCCCACCACAACCACCTCTTCAAGTGACTGTACGTCAGCGAGCATCTTAACATTTATGACAGATCGCGCGCCTACCACAATTTCCTGTGTGGTATACCCAATAAAACTGAAAACAAGAACTGTGTTTTGATCAATTGCCTCGATGGTAAAATTTCCATTATTATCGGTGGTTGTTCCTATTGTCGTGTTTTTTATTAGGACGTTTACACCTGGAAGTGATTGATCGCTTTCATCCATAACCGTTCCGCTCACGGGAAATATACCCTCATATAATGAGGGCTTAAACTCATCAGGAGATTCAGCGCCATCTATTATTCCAGGTTTTAAGACGATCTGGTTCCCGATTACGCGATAGTTGACCGATGAACCCAACAGGTCAGTAAGCACATCCAGCAGCGGCGACTCCAAGACGTGAAGCGACACTTTTTTTCGCGATTCTATGACGCGTTGCCGATAGGTAAATTTGACATCGGCTTTGACTTCGATTTCCGAAAGTACGTCCCTGATTTTCATGTTTTCCGCAGAAATACTGATTTTTCTGTCCAGTATTTCCTGCCCTTTGCTATCGATTGCATAGCTGCACAAAATAGATGCGCTGGTTATGATCGTATGAACTAAGGAAATCCTCATAAAGTAAAGGAGTGCAAGTTGAATAGGTCTGGGTTTATTCATAATTTAGAATGTTTTTGTTGAGGTTAAATCGGCAAAAACTAGGTGTCCATGATGCTTCATGGGACATGACGGGCTGGCGATGTTGTAGCATCACCAGCCTTTTTTGTAAAGATTATCTCTTCATAAGCACATTGGGGTTAGATTAAAATTGTTAGTCGTTTAATTATTGCATCCGGCGCTCTTTATAATAATGTCCGTTCCGTTTACTTCATATTCGGCTCCAATGGCCTCACAGATAATTTTGATCCGTTCGAAGAGACCTTCGTTATTCATGAGTGTTGTTAGACTGCATTCAGATAAAACGCTCTCATCATATACAATGTCAACCCCATAATTTTCTTCAAGTACCTGAAAGATTTTAATGACAGGAGCTTCGTCATATTTCATATCAAATAGGGTAGGCTTTGGTAAAACGAGGTGCGGTTCAAGCACTAGTTGTTTGGAGACGTGTTTTCTCTCCTTATTATAAATAGCCTGCTGGTTCGGTGTAAGGATCACCTCTTCTCTGATTTCTTTCTGGTTATCGCCGGATTGTGCATAGACCGCCACCTTTCCTGATCTTACAGATACTGTGATTTCGCTTTCATTCTGATAGGCTTTTATGCTAAAGCTGGTGCCCAAAACTTTGGTGACAACCTGGTTGGCGAAAACGAGAAACGGTTGATCAGAAGACTTTTTGATTTCAAAAAATGCCTCTCCTGTGAGATGGACTTCCCTTTGTTTTGTATTGAAAACCGATGGGTATCGGATCTCACTTTGCGGTTGGAGAGTTACCTGGCTTCCATCATTTAAGACAATGTGTCGAACGGCCTTGTCCGAATTGCGGATACGAATAAGTTCATCTGTATGGGCAACCCGTGTTGTCTTCACCGGTTCAACCAAGTCATTTTGGTTGAAATTGAATAAAAACGCCCCTGCACCAACTATTGCTAGAATAAGAATAGCTGCGGCGACCCTGTATAGTGAGTATCGGGAGCTGCGGGAAAGTGCTTCTTTTTCCCTTTTCTGTATTTTCGTAAGTATTCTTGATATAAGTCTATCTTCTATCAAGCGAAGCTGCTCTTCCGGTAAATCAAGTCGCCGTTTCTTTCCAACATTCTTATACCAATTAAGTATAATTTCTTCTTCTTCCGGGCTACAATTGCCGCTTATGAATTTATTAATGAGTACAAGAAAATCTGCCGATGTCATTCCCACATAGATTAAGATGCTATATAAGAGACACGCAGCTGTCTGTTTAACCCTAGTGATATTGCGGGATATTTTTTAAAGGATGAGCATTTTCTTAAAAAACGATTGGCGCTACCAGCATTATTATAAAATCCTTTAAATAGATACGAAGTACCTTTAAGGATTTGGAAACATGATATTCAATAGTTTTT
>JAICGJ010000156.1 GCA_025923195.1 Chryseolinea sp. | reverse complement strand
TAACGGATAACGGATAACGGATAACTATGAACATGAGCAGATAACTTTAATCCCTTCCTGAATGTCCGCCACCCTCTGCCGGCGTAATGTTTACACTGCAGTTCCGAAGCCAGTAATTGATCAAAAACTTTTTGGTTGTCACGCCGGATAACTATTAACTATTAACGGATAACTACTATCTTGCACGACTCAAAAAATAGCCCATAAAAGCTTAACAATTTTGATGATACATGGCAGAAGAGACCAATGATTTACCACCCGCAAGGCAGAGCATAATTCCGATAAATATTGAGGACGAAATGAGGGGCGCGTATATCGATTATTCGATGTCCGTCATTATTTCCCGGGCCCTTCCAGATGTTCGTGACGGATTAAAACCCGTTCATCGCCGGGTACTGTATGGTATGCAGGAGTTGGGTGTCAATTATAATAAACCGTACAAGAAGTCCGCAAGAATAGTTGGGGAGGTATTGGGTAAGTATCACCCGCACGGGGATGCCTCGGTGTATGACACCATGGTGCGGATGGCTCAGGACTGGTCGCTTCGTTATACATTGGTGGATGGACAAGGAAATTTTGGGTCCATCGACGGCGATTCGCCGGCGGCGATGAGATATACGGAAGCCAGGCTTAGGAGAATTGCTGAGGAGCTGCTTGCCGATATAAATAAAGATACAGTTGACTTTCAGCCCAACTTTGATGATTCGCTCACGGAGCCATCGGTATTGCCAGGAAAGCTGCCAAACCTGTTGGTAAACGGATCTTCGGGTATTGCTGTAGGAATGGCAACGAACATGGCACCTCACAATTTGTCGGAGGTTATAGACGGTGTAGTTGCCTACATCGATAACCATGAAATTACAATCTCCGAATTGATGAAGTTCATTACCGCTCCCGACTTTCCTACGGGCGGGATAATCTATGGTCAATCTGGAATACAGGAAGCTTATCTTACCGGAAGAGGCCGCATCGTTGTTCGATCCAAAGCTGAAATAGTAACGTCGCCATCGGGTAAGGATCAGATTGTTGTGACTGAAATACCCTATATGGTGAATAAGGCGCTCATGATCGAGAAGACGGCAGCCCTTGTCAACGAGAAAAAAATTGAAGGCATATCCGATATCCGTGATGAATCCGACCGTGACGGCTACCGAATAGTTTATGATCTTAAGAAGGACGCAATCCCAAATATCGTTCTCAACAACTTATTCAAGCTCACTCAGTTGCAGTCGGCTTTTAGTGTTAACAATGTTGCCCTCGTTAAAGGCCGGCCGCTTACGCTTAACCTGAAGGATCTAATCAAATACTTTGTTGAACATCGTCATGAAGTTGTCGTCCGCAGAACAAAATTTGAGCTGGCGGAGGCTGAGAAAAGGGCTCACATCTTAGAGGGCTACCTCATCGCACTTGACAATCTTGATGAGGTAATTGCATTGATCAGGGGATCAAAGGATCCGGAAACCGCCAAGGAGGGTTTGATGAGCCGATTTAATTTGAGCGACATTCAGTCAAAAGCGATTCTGGATATGCGGCTTCAAAGACTTACTGGTCTTGAGCGCGAGAAGATTCAGCAGGAGTATAACGAGGTGAAACTGCTCATTGAACGATTGAATGAAATTCTGGCCAATGAATCCATGCGCATGGAAATCATAAAAGAAGAACTTAGGGAATTGAAAGAGCGCTACGGAGATGAGCGCAGGACTCAAGTAGTTATTAACGAAGACGATATTTCGTTTGAGGACATGATCCCCAACGAGGATATGGTGATAACGATTTCTAATCAAGGCTATATCAAAAGAACCTCGCTTTCCGAATACCGCACTCAAGGCCGTGGAGGTGTAGGGTCCCGTGGCGTGGTGACAAAAGAAGATGATTTTACGGAACACCTTTTCATTGCCCAAGCTCATAATTACCTGCTGATATTTACGAATCAGGGCAAGGTATATTGGAAGAAGGTTTACGAAATACCCGAGGGAACGAAAACCTCAAAAGGCAGAGCGGTCCAAAACCTGATCAACATTGAGCCCGGGGACACCGTTCGTGCCATCATTAACGTGAAAAACCTCGAAGACGAGCAGTATATCAACAATAATTTTGTCATCCTCTGCACTGAGAAGGGGACTATTAAAAAGACCTCCCTGGAAGCTTATTCGAGGCCGAGGCAGGGTGGGATAAACGCTATTTCTATACAGGAAGGCGACAGACTGTTAAATGCCTCACTAACAAATGGAACGAACCACATAATTATAGCTAAAAGTGAAGGCAAGGCGGTTCATTTCAATGAGCGCGATGTCCGACCAATGGGTCGTACCGCAACAGGGGTAAGGGCGGTAACGCTTGAGTCAGAAACGGACAAAGTGATTGGAATGGTATGCATAAACAGAGAAGATGCTAATTTGTTAGTAGTTTCAGAGAACGGGTACGGCAAGCGATCTCTGATAGACGACTACCGGATTACGAAGCGTGGCGGCAAGGGGGTGAAGACTTTAAATATCACTGACAAAACTGGCAAGCTTGTTGCCATCAAGGAAGTTGTCGACGACGATGAACTTATGATTATTAACCGTTCAGGGATCACTATTCGCATTAAGGTTAGCGAACTTCGCGTTATGGGTCGTGCTACGCAAGGAGTTAGATTGATAAAATTAAGCGAGGACGACAGGATTTCTTCGGTGGAAAAGATTCAAAAGATTGACAAAATAGAACAAGAACAACCCTAATAAATCTAATAATAAACCTGTATCTAAAATGAAACGAATTACACTTTTACTGTTGATGTTGAGCACAGTATTTGTCTATGCACAAAAATCGCCAAAGCCCAACGTTAACAAAGCGCTCACTTCCTGGAAAGAAGGAAAGCTTGACGAGGCAAAAGCAAATATTGATCTCGCTGCCACTTATGAAAAAACAATGGATGATCCCAAAACCTGGTACTATCGCGGGTTGATTTATGCGTCCATAGACACCACGTCGAACGAAACGTATAAAGCTTTAGCCACCGATGCTTACAAGACAGCGCTAGAGTCTTTTAACAAGGCGGATGAACTCAACAAGGGGGAAAAGGAATTATTCATCACGGATGCCAATGGCCTGCCGATTTTGAAGTCACAACAAATGCAAGTTTGGCAAGGTAATTATCTCAACATTGGTGCTGCACAATATCAGGAAGAGGATCTTGAAGGTGCTCTGAAAAACTTCGAAAAGGCCCAGGTCATAAACCCCAACGACACAACTGCATATTTCTATGCTGGTTTCGTTGCCAATAGCCTCGAGGATTATGACAAGGCGATTACTAATTTCAAGAAGTACAATGAGCTGGGTGGTAAGTCTTCTGACGGGTACTCTATTATGATTAATATTAATAGTGGTCCGAAGGAAAATAAGGAAGAGGCATTGAAGCTGGTGCGGGAAGCTAAGACCAAGTTCCCTGCAAATCAGGACTTCCCTAAGGTCGAAATCGGATTGCTCATTGACTTGAAGAGAATTGACGAAGCTAAGGCAGGTCTTGAAAGCGCAATTCAAAAAGAGCCGAACAATAAGATTCTTCATTTCTATTTGGGATATGCGAATGCAAGCCTCAACAATGTACCTGAAGCGAAAAAGAACTACGAAGATGCCTTAAAGATAGATCCTCAATACTTTGAATCTGCCCTTTACCTCGCCAAGCTGATGTACAGCGAGGCTGCAGCGATAAAAAAGGAAATGTCAAATCTCGGCATTTCAGCTGCAGACAAAAAGAAAAAATTTGATCTCGATAAAGTGTTGGTTGAAAAATTAAAATTAGCACTTCCTTATTGGGAGAACGCAGAAAAGATCAAGCCCGACGATCAGGAAGTATTGGATACGTTATATGGTATCTATACCGACCTCGATATGCAGGAGCAGCTCAAGAGAATCGACAAGAGATATAAAGAGCTAGGCATGGAAAATTGATCCCGGTGCATGAGCTCGAAGAAAAGGTTGGCATGATGTCAACCTTTTTTATTTAACGATATCGTGTTTATAATTTACTTTACCTTCACGTAAAGATGACGTATGCGCGTAGCCCTTTTCGTGCCATGCTATATTGACCAATTTTATCCGAAGGTCGCTATTGCAACGCTTGAGTTATTGGAAAAGCTTGATATTCAGGTCACGTATCCTGAACGACAAACCTGCTGCGGCCAGCCAATGGCTAACGCGGGGTTTGAGCATTTGACCAAAGCGACAAACAAGTTGTTCATTGAAAACTTTGACAAATATGATTACATAGTCTCACCATCAGGTAGTTGTGTTCTTCATGTTAAGCATCACTTACATTCAAAGGCAAGTGAGGACTTAGCTCATTCCATTAAGAATAATATCTACGAGCTGACGGAATTTTTAATAGATGTCCTGAAGGTGAAGAAGCTTTCTTCCTGGTTTCCACATTCCGTGGGGCTTCATCAAAGCTGTCATGGCCAGCGAGGCTTGATGCTTTCTCAAATGTCAGAGATTGTCGGCCCACCTTTTTCTAAATCGGAGGCCTTGTTAAATATGGTGGGGGGATTGAACCTTATCGCTCTGGATCGCAGCGACGAATGCTGTGGCTTTGGCGGAACATTCTGCGTAACTGAAGATGCAGTATCAGCAAAGATGGGGTTAGACAGGGTACGCGATCATATTTCTCACGGTGTGGAATTCATCACAAGCAGTGACATGTCATGCCTTATGCACCTCGAAGGAATTCTTCGGCGACTGAAGAGCGATGTAAAAGTTGCGCACATTGCGGAAATACTAAATGCTCCAGCGTGATGGATACGAAAGAAAAAACTGCAGATCATGCCTCGCGTGCATCGGCATTCAATAGGGATGAGCAACGCGTTAACTGGCACGACAAGACGTTGTGGTTCGTCCGGGAAAAAAGGGACAAGGCAGCTTGGCAGATTCCAGAATGGGAGCATCTGAGGGAATTGGCTTCACAGATAAAGGATAATGTGTTAAGCAACCTCCATAACTACCTTATTCAATTCGAAAAGCAGGCTTCCTCGAATGGAATCATTGTGCATTGGGCGGCAACCGCACAGGAGCATAACGAAATAGTATATGACATCATTCGAAAGAAAGGTGTTAGCCAAATTGTAAAGAGCAAGTCCATGCTTACGGAGGAGTGTCACCTGAATGAGTATCTGCTGGAAAAAGGGATAGACGTGGTTGATACTGACTTCGGGGAACGCATAGTACAATTGGCGGAAGAGCCACCAAGTCACATTGTACTTCCTTGTATTCATAAGAAGAAAGAAGAAATTGGGGCTTTGTTCCATGAACATCTGGGAACGCCCGAAGGTAGCTCGGATCCTGTATTTCTTGCTGCTGCTGCACGTGCTGATTTACGCAAGCATTTTATGAAGAGTTCTGTCGCTTTAACGGGCGTAAATTTTGCTGTCGCCGAGACTGGAGAAATAGTGGTTTGCACAAATGAAGGTAATGCTGATTTAGGTGTTCAGCTCGCCGATACTCATATAGCCTGTATGGGGATTGAAAAGATCATTCCTCAACGAAAACATTTGGGAATATTTTTACGCCTGTTGGCGCGGAGTGCGACTGGTCAGCCGATCACGACATATTCGAGCCATTTTAGGAAGCCGCGCGCCGGGCAGGAAACGCATGTCGTTCTTGTAGACAACGGCAGAAGTGAGCGATTGAAAAGCATTGATTTCAGAAATGCTTTAAAGTGCATTCGATGTGGTGCCTGCATGAATACTTGCCCCGTGTACAGGAGGAGCGGGGGACACAGCTACCATTACGCCATAGCTGGTCCCATTGGCGCAATCCTGGCGCCCTCGCTGGACATGAAAAAATATGCGGACCTTCCCTTTGCGTCGACGCTGTGTGGATCGTGCAGCAATGTATGTCCCGTTAAGATTGATATTCACGATCAGCTATACCGGTGGAGACAAGTAATTGTCAAAAATGGATACGTTAACCCTGGCAAGTCTTTAGGCATGAGAACTATGTCTACAGTGTTGTCAAATCCATCGACCTTCAGATGGATCGGGCGACTGGGTAGATTATTTATAAAACATTTACCTTTTCTTGTAAACCACAAACTCAACCCGTGGTATAAGAAGAGAGAGATGCCTGCGCCGCCTGCGCAGTCTTTTCACCAATGGTATAAAACGATGAGAACCAATGGGAAGTAGAGAAAGAGTTCTGCAGAACATTCTGAGTCAACAAGCGCCGGCAAAATTTTTACCGACCTTTGAAACGAACTACAGCCATGACAGCGACAACTTTCAAAAATTCTGTGAGGCGCTGGAGTCTATTGGTGGCAAAGCTGTGGAGATTGTGACATGGAAAGGAATAACGGATCATGTCGCAGAGCAGTACCCTTCAATGAGGCGAATCATCTCTACAATTTCCGAGTTGCCCTGGTATGTTCCCCAATTCGAGCATGATCCGCATTCATTCGAGAATGTCGATCTTTCTGTTCTTAAAGGTCATTTTGGGGTTGCTGAAAATGGAGCCGTATGGGTAACGGAAAGTCTTATGGGCCACCGTTCGACACCTTTCATTTCTCAGCATTTGGCGTTGGTTCTTAACAAGGGTGATATTGTCTCCACACTTCATGAAGCCTATGACCGGATCGATCGCATATCATACGATTTTGGTATTTTTATCGCAGGTCCTTCAAAGACTGCAGATATCGAACAATCCCTGGTCCTTGGCGCCCACGGTCCCAAAAGTATGACCGTATTTTTAGTTGCCACATAGCTGCATTAAACTTTTCACGCCAGCAGTGGTATATACATCTCTTTATAAATACGCATTTTGGTGATATAAAGATTATCTACCATGCGTACAAAGTTATTTTGTCTACTGATTTCAGTGATCAGCATTGACATGCATTTTGTTGTTGGTCAAACTTCAAATTTGGATGATGCGACGTCTCCGGATTTCCAAAGTATCCCCGCGCTTGACTGGAAATTCAAGGCAAACGCTCCGATCTTTTCGAGCCCGGTAATTTATCATGGTGTAGTTTATGCAGGCGCTTTGGATAGTACGTTGTATGCAATTCAAATAGAAACCGGAAAGGTCGAGTGGAAATTTAAGACAGGAGGTGAAATAAGGTCAACGGTGTGCCTGTATGAAGATAAGTTATATTTGTACAGTGGCGACGGAAGCTTATACGCGATCAGTAGAACGGGCAAGCTATTGTGGAGCTTTAAAACACTTGGCGGAATTTTGGGAGACCGCCGGCATGATTTTGCTGATTACTTTCAATCATCACCGGTCGCTGACAATCGATACATATTTTTTGGAGCGGGTGATGGCCGTCTCTATGCGTTGAATGCATCTGATGGCCAGCTGATCTGGTGTTATAAGACCAATGGGGTGCTACATACTACTCCTGCCCCCTATAAAGACAGGGTATTCATAGGATCATTTGATGGTCACATGTATGCTTTGGCAAAGGCTGATGGACAGTTGCTTTGGAAATTTAAAACAATCGGACACCGTTATTTCCCAGATGGTGAAGTGCAGGGAACACCAGTAGTCGCCAATGATAGGGTTTATTTCGGCGCGCGCGATTATAAATTGTATGCCCTTGATGCTATGAACGGTCATGCGCATTGGGACAAGTCCTTTCCTTTCGGATGGGCCTTGGCCGTTAGGGCACGCGATTCGGTAATTTACGTGGGAACCTCTGACGACCGCGTACTGGTTGCGCTCGATGGTAAATCAGGAAACGAGCTATGGCGGACGCCTGTAATATTTAACATCTTTGGACCTTGCACCTATAGCAAGTCAATGGCATATGTAGGCACGTTGATGGGAAAATTGTACGCCATTGATTTGAAAGACGGCAAGGTGAAGTGGAGCTATTCAACGGAAGGATACCAGAAAAATCATTTAAAATATTTTAAACCTGACGACACCTTTCGAGATGATATCACCAAAATTGTAAAATCGCCTGCAGATTTTATAGGTATGGAATACGGTCTCGGAGCGATATTCTCTACGCCTTTGATCACCAATGACCGACTAATAATTTCTAGCACAGAAGGTTCGATTTATTGCCTGAAGAGATGATCTTATTGAAGCTAACAAATGCGGTGATTCCCTTCACAACGATAGGGCAACACGACCTGATCTGTGTTGTGCATGTCTTTGCCACGCTACGCAGTAACACATATAAATAAACAGCCTGGATACCCGTGTACAAATGAAAAACTCATAGCGTCTCAAACCCTTCAGGGGTCGTAGTGAAACTCTCTCCATGCATGATTAAGATTCACCTGCATTTCGCGGGCGTTCTACTTCAACAACTTGTCGTAAAAGCTACATTTTCGACCGGTTAAAGACGTAGTTCCCGGTAACTTCGTGTGTCCTGCGGCCTGCCAGGATACCCCGAAGGTTACAAGTACTTTGTCCCGAATGGCCCTCAACAGGATCCTGTATGCCAGCCTCCCTAGCCCTTACACCTTACTCCCTATACCCTATACCCTATACCTTATACCTTTATACCTTTATACCTTATACCCCATACCGCCTATAACCCCACAATACCATCCTTTTGCAACCCGGTGCATTAGATTGATCCGGTTGAAATTTCATTCGTTTGCCCTTACTAAAATTTTTCTTTTACCTTTACAGATTAAGATGGACAAGACTAGTTCAAGATTGAGGAAAGCGCTTAAGATCTCAGGCATGGCAATGCTTATTGGGGTTAGTGTAATATCCTGGGTTCAAGCGAGTGTGACACGTGACAGCTCCAGAAGTTCGATTACGTGTGAGGGCGATTCTTCAGATACAATAAATCTTATGCAAGACCGACATAGGACTCGAGTATTCTTTGAAATTTTGAAAAAGGTAACTTTGATAACTACTTCGATTCAAAATGCTTGTGCAAACTTTGAAATCTTTAATTCTTTCGAATTGAAGTCGCTTTTTATGAATGTTTACCAGCGGAACGTTTTCTATGTGTACGCATTCTCGACTGTTCCTTAGCGCACCTTAAAAATTGAATAAATCTAAGGAAAAGTGTGGAACAAACAGGAGGGCTAACATTTCGAGTCGCCTCCGATTTTAACTGAATCTTGTAATGTCATTATCAGAACTAGTGAATCCTGAAGCACTCATTCAGTATGGTGGATTAGTACTTTTGTTGCTGATCATATTTGCTGAGACAGGTCTGTTTTTTGGATTTTTCTTGCCCGGTGATTCCTTGTTATTCGCAGCAGGTCTTCTTGCTGAGTCGCCTTATCTTGACACCCCGGTTACGATACTTATCATTCTGCTCGTGATTGCGGCGGTGACTGGCACTACCGTTGGTTATGGTGTTGGGCGATGGGCAAAGAATTACCTGGAAAACAGAAAAGAGAATTTCTTCTATAGGAAGAAATATATAGAATTGACCGAGGCGTTTTATCAGCGCCACGGGATGATGGCTTTCGTGCTTGGAAGGTTTCTTCCGATTGTGCGGACTTTTGTTCCTATTCTTGCGGGCATGACTCACATAGACTTCAAAAAGTTTCTGATTTATAATATACTCGGTGCCACCGTTTGGGTAGTGACAATGGTTATGGCTGGACACCTCTTGGGTAACGCATTTCCCAATTTGATTGAATATCTCGAGTATATTGTTTTCGGTATGATTTTGCTCACAGCAATACCGCTCGTAGTATCGTTCTTTCGACGTAAAAAAACGGAGGGGAACTAAAAGTAATTACAGTACCTTACCAAAGAAAATCTGTTTTTCCTCTTACATTCGAGCAAGCCATAGGTGGATATTTCTTACTTGACGACAAACGTGTGCAGTAATGCAATGTAATATTTTGGGATGCATAGCCGAAAAGTTTCGATTGGATATTTTGTAATTTCGAGCCGATGAAGGACGCTGATTTGATTCACTATTCGCCCATTGTATTCATGTTCCTGCTGGCAGCCGGCTTCGTAGGAGTTACGATGCTTGCAACACACCTGCTTGGGCCAAAGCGTAAAACGCAAACAAAACTAGAGTCATTTGAGTGTGGGATCGAATCAAAGGGAAACGCGCGGGTGCCGTTTAATGTAAAATACTTTCTGGTCGCAATCTTATTCGTTTTATTTGATATCGAAGTAATTTTCATGTATCCCTGGGCCGTAAATTTTAAGGAACTGAAAGTGGAGGGATTCTTAGAAATGTTGCTTTTCATCACCGTCTTGCTAATCGGTTTTTTTTACATAAAGAAAAAAGGAGCTTTAACCTGGAAAGACTAGCATCACGATGACATCTGGCAGAGTAGATATTGCGGCAAAACCACCTGGAATTGAAGGTGCCGGCTTTTTTGCAACCAGTTTGGAAAAAGTTGTAGGACTGGCGAGGAAGAATTCAATCTGGCCTTTGCCTTTTGCTACCTCGTGCTGTGGAATTGAGTTCATGGCCACCATGGGTGCGCATTACGACCTCGCCCGGTTCGGCTCCGAACGTTTGAGTTTTTCGCCGCGTCAGGCTGACCTGCTTATGGTTATGGGTACAATAGCCAAGAAGATGGGCCCCGTGTTGCGCCAGGTTTATGAGCAAATGGCGGAACCTAGATGGGTACTATCGGTGGGCGCATGCGCGTCAAGCGGTGGGATTTTTGATACCTACAGTGTGCTTCAGGGAATCGACCGGATTATTCCGGTGGATGTCTACGTACCTGGTTGTCCACCACGGCCTGAACAAATCATAGATGGGATCCTTAAGATCCAACATCTTGTCGAAACAGAGTCGCTTCGAAGAAGAGATTCGGAGGAGTATAAAACCATGTTGAATGCTTATGGGATCGAATGATGGAGCAGGCGTTGCAGGATAAGATTATCAATACCATTAAGCTGAAATTTGAGGATCAGGTATTGCACACCGAAACGCTGTACGATTTCCTAACCATAACCCTGCGCGCAGACAAGGTCATTGGAATTATTCGGTACCTATACGATCATCCAGACATGAAGTTTCAATACCTCACAACGTTGTGCGGTGTTCATTATCCGGAGCTTCAACAAATCGCGATCATGTATCAGCTCCACAATCTGTATAATAACATGAGGCTGCGGTTAAAGATCTATCTTCCCGAATCCAACCCAACGGTGCCAACACTGACAACGGTATTTCAGGCTGCTAACTGGATGGAAAGAGAGACCTATGACTTCTATGGTGTACTGTTTGAAGGTCACCCAAATCTTAAGAGAATACTTAACGTGGATGAAATGATAATTTTCCCGATGCGAAAAGAATATCCCCTGGAAGATCAGATACGTCAGGATAAAAATGATTCAATGTTTGGCCGTTAAAAATGGAACTAAAAGAAACCACAGATCAATTTTATCAACCTGAGGAGAAGCAGTATTCATACCTTAACCTCGGTCCGACTCACCCGGCGACGCATGGTATTTTTCAAAATGTGTTGAAAATGGATGGCGAGGTCATCGTAGACTCAACACCAACGATAGGATACATTCACAGGGCATTTGAAAAATTGGCGGAACGTCGTCCGTTCTATCAGGTTACTCCCATAACCGACAGACTAAATTATTGTTCCGCGCCAATTAATAATATCGGATGGCACATGACCGTGGAAAAACTTCTAGGAGTGGAGATTCCGAAGAGAGTGCAGTACCTAAGGGTAATTATCATGGAGCTTGCACGAATCACGGACCATCTGATTTGCAATGCTGTCATCGGCGTAGATACAGGGGCGTTGACTGGCTTTGTATATATGTTTCAACAACGTGAATTGGTGTACGAGATTTATGAAGAAATTTGCGGCGCACGACTCACTTCCAATATCGGCCGGATCGGCGGCTTTGAACGCGACTTCTCGCCCAAAGCTTGGGAGAAGATCGATCGATTTCTGAAAGAATTTCCTGTCGTATTGAAGGAATTCGAGAATCTCCTTAAGCGGAACAGGATTTTCATCGACCGAACGGTCGGAATCGGAGGTATTACGGCAGAGAAAGCACTCAACTATAGTTTTTCCGGACCTAATCTTCGTGCAGCAGGCGTCGACTACGATGTTCGTGTAGCCCTCCCGTATTCTTCATATCAGGATTTTGATTTTGTCATACCGGTAGGACTTAACGGCGATGTCTATGATCGATTTATGGTTAGGCAGGAAGAGATGTGGCAAAGTCTTAGCATCATTCGACAGGCGATTGAGAAATTGCCCGACGGGCCTTTTCATGCCGACGTTCCCGATTTTTACTTGCCTCCAAAGGAGGAAGTCTATAATAATATGGAGGCACTGATCTACCACTTTAAGATTGTGATGGGTGAGACTGATGTCCCTAAAGGTGAAGTCTACCACGCGGTAGAGGGCGGAAACGGGGAGCTTGGATTTTATCTGATCAGCGACGGAGGCAGAACGCCGTTTCGGCTGCATTTCAGAAGGCCGTGTTTTATTTTTTATCAGGCATATCCTGAAATGATTAAAGGCTCAATGTTGTCAGACGCAATTCTGACCATGAGCAGCATGAATGTTATAGCTGGAGAACTCGACGCCTAGGCGCAATATGAAAGGTTTGTCAAGCCAATAAGATATATAATTGAGACGCATGCAATTCTCTGATGAAACACTTGCACTGGTGAATAAGATCATCAAGCGCTATCCCGAAGGCAAGCAAAAGTCCGCCCTGCTTCCGGTGTTGCATCTTGCACAGGCCGAATTTGAGGGCTGGCTTAGCCCGGAAACGATGGATTATGTCGCGTCACTGCTTTCAATCAAGCCTATTGAGGTATACGAGGTGGCCACCTTTTACTCCATGTACAACCTGGTGCCTGTCGGGAAATGTCTCATCGAGGTCTGCCAAACCGGACCCTGCTGGTTGAGGGGTTCAGATGAAATCATTGCACACTTGGAATCAAAGCTTAACATAAAGGTAGGGGAGACAACAAGTGATGGTATGTTCACTTTGAAAACCGTTGAGTGTCTAGGTTCATGTGGTACGGCGCCAATGCTCCAGTGCGGGTCTCGATATTACGAGAACCTCACCACTGAAAAGGTGGATGAGCTTGTTGATCAATTTAAGTCCACTAACAAACGAAGTTCCTACATGCGGTAATGGTTTCGAGGTCAAATTACAAATGACAAATGCCAAAAAAGTTATTGCTTGAAAATATTGACGTCCCCAACATTGAAACCTTTGAAACCTACCGAAGGCAAGGCGGATATGCGTCGGTGGCAAAGGCCTTGACAACGATGACTCCTGACGAAGTTATGGACGAAGTTAAGAAATCGGGTCTGCGGGGGAGAGGTGGCGCTGGTTTTCCGGCGGGGATGAAATGGAGCTTCCTCGATCGAAAATCAGACAAACCCCGATACCTCGTTTGCAATGCTGACGAGAGTGAACCTGGAACCTTCAAAGATCGTTTCCTCATGGAAAAAATTCCTCATCTGTTAGTTGAGGGAATGATCACGTCAAGCTACGCGCTCGGAGCAAAGACTGCTTACATTTACATCCGTGGCGAGTATATGTATATTGTTCGAATCCTTGAAAGAGCAATCGAGGAGGCCTACGCCGCCGGGTTCTTAGGAAAACATATTTTAGGGACGGAGTATTCATTGGATTTGTATGTTCACCCGGGGGCTGGAGCATATATCTGCGGAGAGGAGACCGCGCTGCTTGAGTCGCTGGAAGGTAAGCGCGGAAATCCAAGGTTGAAGCCTCCATTCCCGGCAGTCGCGGGCTTGTATGCATCCCCTACCGTCGTCAACAATGTTGAGACGCTAACATCGGTCGTACCCATCGTTAACATTGGTGGCGAAGAGTATGCAAAAATAGGTGTTGGTAAAAGCACAGGAACGAAATTGATCTCCGCAAGTGGCCACATCAATAAACCAGGTGTATATGAAATTGAGTTAGGGCTTCCCGTCGAGGAGTTTATTTATTCGGATGAATACTGCGGAGGAATTTGGAAGGGTAGAAAGTTGAAAGCCGTCGTAGCGGGTGGCTCATCCGTGCCGATCCTCCCTGCACACTTGATATTGAGAACGTCTAAGGGTGAGCCACGCCTGATGACTTATGAGTCTTTGGCAGATGGCGGGTTCATCAGCGGCACAATGTTAGGTTCCGGAGGCTTTATCGTAATGGACGAAACCACCTGCATCGTCCGTAATCTATGGACATTTACGCGCTTCTATCACCACGAATCATGTGGACAATGCAGTCCTTGTCGGGAAGGCACT
>JAICGJ010000155.1 GCA_025923195.1 Chryseolinea sp. | reverse complement strand
TTTGTGAGAAACAACCTGGACCTGATCCAGACGTATGGAGCAAATAACCAAGCGATCATACTGCGAGCAGATAACCTAAACATTACCGACGGCACCATTAACATAACCTTCACGAGCATCGTCAACAATGCTAAAATATCAGGTATTTCTGTCGGCCGGTATGATACTCCCCCAGCCAATACCCCTCCAGTTGTAGTGCAACCTTATCCGGATCAAAGTATACCCTCCACGCAGACGAGTTTAGTAATTCAGCTTGGTCAGATCTTCAATGATAACGGTGGTGTGAACAACCTGACATTCAGTGTGCCTAATAATACAAATGCGGCGTTGATTAGCAACACCCAAATCGTCGGATCGCAGCTTACCTTTACACTGAGCGGCACCACAGGTTCGGGGATGATTACCTTGCGGGCTACGGACGCCAGCAATGCGTCGGTAGATGATGTCTTTCAGTTGACTGTTACACAGGGGGGAGGCACACCTCAGTTAGTAAATGTCATCCGTATCAATTCCGGAGGACCGGCACAGAATTTTGGGGGGGAGGCCTGGGTAGCGGATCAAAACTTTGCAGGAGGAAATGTCTATTCCACGGCTGCGGCGATCAGCAATACCACTCAGGATCAAATTTATCAGACAGAACGATGGGGTAACTTCTCGTATGCGATACCAGTTCCAAGCGCAGGTACGTATGCTGTGGACTTGCATTTGGCGGAGATCTATTTCACAACTGCAGGGTCGCGAATATTCAATATCAATATAGAGAACGGTCAGTTTGTGAGAAACAACCTGGACCTGATCCAGACGTATGGAGCAAATAACCAAGCGATCATACTGCGAGCAGATAACCTAAACATTACCGACGGCACCATTAACATAACCTTCACGAGCATTGTTAATAATGCTAAGATATCAGGTATTGCGGTAGGGCAGTATTCTACGGAGTCTCTTGCGCGAAGTGCCGTGTCAAATCACGCACCTGTGGTAAAGACCCCGAAAAACGTTACTATTTATGAAGGCCAATCCTGGAATTATCAGGTGGAGGCATCAGACGCCGACGGCGATAATCTGTCGTACGCGACAAAGAATTTACCTGCATCACTTTATATAGATAAGGCTACTGGATTCATAAAAGGTACCATTGAGGTGAATGCCAACACTTATCCAGTTACAATTAAGGTGTCTGATTCCAATGGCCTTTCTACGGAGGTAAACTTTATTGTAACCATTGCGGCAAAGCCAATTCTAAGAGAGGTTGAAGAGCAAAAATTCATTGTTTACCCGAACCCGACGGATAAAAATGAATTTTCCGTCAGAGTCGATGTAAAACGACGCGATAAATGGAATTTTACCATGTTGGATTTTACGGGGAAACAATTCGACCTGGGCTCATTCGAATTGGCTGAGGGCATGCAGGAATTAACACTTGATCTTACGCCCTTCAATCTAAGTTCAGGCCTTTACTATTTATCGGTTGAAAATAGTCAAGATAAAAAAGTCATCAAGGTTGGAGTGAAGCTTTAATTTTAGATCTGATACAATATGTTAAAAAAGATTTTGCGGAGAATTAGAAATCGCCTGAAACGGACGGTACGGTTGACATATATGAAGTACATAAAGTACAATCAACGATACAAACCATTGGGCGTAAAGAAGCTCTCGGAAAAGCTTTCGGGTATCGAATTATTGGAATTGAATCCACCCTATATTTCAACCCTTGATCTTGATCCAAAATTCTTGGAGGATTGTTCTTGGCACTCAAAACCAGTTGTATCTGTTAATGTACCTGGCGATTACATCGCAACCATAAAGGATGGAAGGATCTATGCGAGTGACTATAACAATTATGCAGTTATTTCAGGCGATAATTATTTGATCGCCGAACCCTCTTACCAGTGGAATGATGCACGGGTCGAACCCGAGAATAATATGGTTTTTAAAATAAAAGGCTTTTCCAAACCTAAGAAATATCGCGGCAGGGTCTTCAGTTTACTTACCCTGGGGGCAGCAAAACATTATTATTATCATTGGGTGTTTGATGCTATACCGAAGCTGTCCCTTTTAAAACAAAGCGGTTTATTTAATGAGGTTGACTATTTCCTAGTGCCAAATTATCAATACCAATACAACAAAGAATATTTAAGTCAATTTGGAATTCCGGAAAGTAAGATCATAAATGAAGAGGTAGAACATCACATCCAGGCAGATCGTTTAATGGTTTGTTCTTTTATCAGAAATGAAGAGCACCTTCCCAAGTCAACCTGTGATTTCTTATACAACACTTTTATAACTTCTATCGAAAAACAAGTGCGTAAGAAGGCAATTTACATTGCCCGTGGTGATGCTGCAAAAAGCAGAAAAGTAAGTAATAAACCAGAGCTATTGGCAATTCTTAGAAAATATGGCGTTGAAATTCATTACTTGTCTAAAATATCGGTTTTGGAACAAGTAGAGCTCTTCAATTCAGCCAGTGTTGTGATCGGAGTTCACGGTGGAGGATTTTCTAATCTGGTATATTGCGAACCTGGTACCAAGGTCCTGGAGATCTTCCCTGATCAATATGTAAGACATTACTTCTATGACATCTGCACCAAGAAGGGGCTGTCATATGACTATCTCCTTTGCAAATCTGATCGAATCGTTGCCAACCATTTTGAAGGCGAGGCGGTTGGCCTGACTGTCGATCTGGATGCGATCGAGGCAAAAATAAAATTATTATTGGGTCTTCAAGATACATATAGTCGTTCTTCAAGTCCTTTGCACGGCCCGGTGAACGATTCAAGTCACAATCCTGCCATCGCATCATAGGCCATTAAAGTTAAAGGTTTCAAGTTTGAGGCTTCAGGTTCTCGTCTGCATAGGACATACTCAACAGTCCACGATGAAGCTATCGGATGGGATATTGTTCGTAGGAAAAGTTTTTCCAGATATCAGTTTCAGTTTGAGGCCTAGCGTTCGGGGTTACAACGGCAAACGCGAATTTATTCGAATGACTTCGTAGTTTGCACCAGTAACTTCAAACCTCAAAAACTTCAAAACCTCATGTATTTCAGTTTTTCGGCGGCGGATTGATCATGATGTGCGCACGATGTGTCCCAGGATCCATGATCCAGGGCATGCCCGGTGCTTCTGGCTTCAAAGGCAATCCTGTGCTTTCGGCCGTAGCATAAGGAATGTATACTACGTAGCGGAGGTTGCCATCCTTGACCTCGCCCGTTGTGCGATTGTACCCTTCTTCCTTGGCTGAGAAGACAAACAGGGTGGTAGGTTGGCTTGGCATCGCAAGCTTTTTGTTTTTTACCTCCTCCTCGCGTATATCAAAAATTTCCTGAAAGGATTTTCCACCTTTTTTCAGTTCGCGCCCGCGGGCCATGAACGGCTCAAGATCCTTGTGATAACAAGATACGTTGAGTCCAGATTGATTCGGGTCGTCGGCGAGGCAAACCATCTCATTCTCGCCCTTGCGTAAGACAGTGAATTCACCCTTCTCAGAATAGCCATATACCATTGCCTTTTCGCGCAAGCCTTCCGGTGCGGCCAACACGGCGGTTGCTATTTGTACATCTTTCGAAGGAATGTTCTGCGCAGGAAGTGCTGCAGCGCAACCGAGGAATACTAATAAGAGTGTAGATTTTTTCATATGCGTATGGTTGAGTTATCAATTGTTACTTAAAAATAAGTTTTTCCTGAATTTAATGTTACCATCCAATGCCGTAATCCTCGCCGTGGTTGCTGGAACCGCCCCAAAGGCTTCCATGCTTCCAGTCAAAGTATATAGCATTGATAGGTCCGGAAGTTCGTTCATCGAAAGACATTCTGTAGCCCATATTCAATAATTCCTTTCGGATAAATTCCGGCGTGCTACTGTGGAGGAGGATAGCACCTGGCTGTGGTTTTCTGTTTTCACCACCCAGTGATAAATGGAGTTGAAACGTATTGATGTTGGGGGCTTCCGTTGCCTCCTGAACGTTCATGCCAAACTCGACCATGTTTAGAAAGAATTGGAGCAAGTTCTGGTCCTGAGAATCTCCGCCCTGTACGGCGAACGACAGGAAAGGCTTTCCATTTTTCATAGCCAGCGTTGGTGTCAGGGTCACACGGGGTTGTTTGCCAGGAGCCACTACGTTGTACGGATTCAGCTTCGGATCTGTCACAAAACTCTGCATCCGTTGGCTCATTCCTATCCCAGTCCTGCCAGCAATACACGCCGGAATCCACCCGCCGCTGGGTGTAATGGATACTACCCAGCCATCCTTGTCGGCCGCTTCAACCGACGTTGTACCCAACCAAAAACTTTGAAGGAATTTTTCATCCAAACCGTTTCCTTTACGTTGCACTGATGTCTGTGTCCATTGTTTAAGATATTCCTGGTAGGGGTTTACCTTTCCTTCAAATGGGTATGGATCGCCTGGAGATGCCTTTGAATTGTTCATTTTTTCATTGATGGTTTTGGCGCGCTCCTTGGCATATTCCTTGGAAAGCAGGCCTCGGATCGGTTCTTCAGGCGGTACCGACGGATCTCCATAGTAGAAATCCCGGTCAGCAAATGCGAGGTTCATAGCTTGATACAACGTATGAATATATCTTGTTGAATTATATCCCATGCTCTTAAGGTCAAAGTTTTCGAGAATATTTAGTGCTTGTAACATAACAGGCCCTTGTGTCCACTGCGAAAGTTTATATACCTCGATGCCTTTGTAGTTTACACTCAACGGCTCTTCTATTTTGACTTTCCAATTTGCGAGATCGGATGCGGTGATAAGTCCACCTTGTTCCTGGCAACCGCGCACAAATTCTTTGGCGATATCTCCCTTGTAAAATCTGTCATGGGCAGCGTAGATCGCCTCCTTCCTGGTTTTTCCTTTTTTCAAAGCCTGCTGCTCTGCTTCAACCATTTTCTTTAATGTTTCAAGTAAGTCGGCTTGCTTAAAAATTTCTCCTGCCTCAGGTGCCTCTCGTTCCTGGCCAAGATGTGTAAGGAAAACGGCTTTGGAATACGGCCACTGTTTGATCATATCTTTACCCCGTTCCATACTATTCGCGGCCTGTGCCTCGATTGGATAGCCTTCTGCAAGTTTCATGGCTGGAGCTAATACTTCTTTCAGACTTAGCGTTCCATACTCCGCGAGCATCGTGCATATGCCACCTGGAGTCCCCGGTGTGACCGAAGCCAATGGGCCATATTCCGGCGGAAAGTTCATTCCATTCCCCTTAAAATATTCTGACGTTGCACCCGTGGGAGCGACGCCCAAGGCGTTGATCCCGATTACTTTTCCGGTCTTGGGATTATAGATTAAAGCTTGTGTTTCTCCACCCCAGCTTAGAACGTCCCACATCGTGCATGTTGCGGCTACCATCGCACAGGCGGCGTCGACGGCATTCCCTCCCTTTTGAAAAATCATTGAACCCGCTGTTGCAGCAAGCGGTTTGCCCGTAATGGCCATCCATTGGTTGCCATGTAATACAGGCTTCTGAGTTCCTTCCGGACGCGCATTGAAAACTTGTGCAGATAGGCCATTCGTTAGAACCATGCCTAAAACAATGAACAAAATTCTTTTCATGGCAAGTTGAGTTAAGATGATCAATAAGTACCTCGGTATAAGTGGTCATTCTTTGGATTCAAGATCCGCTTCAGTGGTATTTGTGACCCACCTGTGCTATCCAGCCATGTCCACATTTCGTCTCTAAGCTTCTGGGCTAATTCGCGGTATCCGGGATCTCTGATCTGATTGTAAACCTCATAAGGATCTGATTGCAAATCATACAGTTCATTAATCCCCCAGACGCCATGATTAAAAACGTATTTGTAACGGTCAGTCCGCACGCCAAAAATAGATGGCGTTTGTGGGAATGCGTCTTCCCAATAATATTCATAAAAAACTTTATCACGCCAGGGAATTTCCTTCCCTACTAGTAATGGAACAAAAGAGTCGCCTTGCATTTGTTCGGGCTTCTTAATTCCGGCGAGCTCCAGAATGGTCGGTGCAATGTCTATGTTCTGTACCATCTCGGAGATCTTGGTATTCGTAACGATCAATTCAGGGCACCACACCAAGAGGGGAATCCTCATGGATTCCTCATACATGTGTCGCTTATCGATTAATCCATGTTCACCGAACGAAAAACCGTTGTCACCCATATAAATGACCAACGTGGATTTATCCAGCCCAACAGACTTCAGGTGGTCTAACAGTTGACCAATACTTTCGTCGATCCCCAGGAGAGTTTCAAGATACTGTTTGTAAAATGAATTGAAGTCGATCGTGTTATCATACATATAATCAACTCCATGCCAACTATACCGCTGCTTTCGCACCCAATCTGGAATATCCTGAAGATTGACTTTGAGGCTTGTCGTTTCGTTTCTTATCTGGTTCCTGGAAAGTCCGAATGTTTTGCTCGTGTCGCTGGCGGTAAGAAACATAGAGGGAGGGTATTGCACCTGCGTCTTCGCATAGGTTCGAACATGACGTGTTGCCGGGCTAAAATTGGCGTGAACCGCCTTGTGCGAGAGGTAGAGGAAGAACGGTCTGTCGGGCGTTTTGTTTTTTAACCAATTTAAGGCGTAGTCAGTAAGCACGTCAGTGATGTATGCGCTATCGCGGAATTCCACCTTTTTTCCATCCACGTTTAGCGTAGGATTATAATAATCTCCCTGTCCTCGAAAACTGACCCAGTGATCAAAGCCTTTTTGAGGCTGATCATCCTGATCCCCCATATGCCATTTACCAATAAATGCGGTAGCATAACCGTTGCGCTGCAAATACTGTGGGAATGTCTTTAGATCGGGGGGCATAGGAGCTTGGTTGTCGACAATGGTGTGGGTGTGCGCATATTGTCCAGTTAAAATGGAGGCACGGCTCGGTGAGCAAAGGGCAGTAGAAACGAAAGCGTTCACGCAGTGAGCGCCTTCAAGGGCAAGCCGGTCCATGTTGGGAGTCCTAAGGTCCGATACCTTGCCTGTGAAGCCCATAAAATCATACCTGTGATCGTCCGACAATATTAGAATAACGCTCCGGGGGGTAACTCTATCATACCTCTCGAACTGCAGGCTGTCGGCTTTTGTCGCTTCTTTACGGCAGGAGAAAAGAATACTGCTCGAGCACAGAAGGATTAAATGGGATAGCATTTTAATTTTTTTCATACATGTGCGTGTTTGTTTGCCCCTTCCTGCGCATGAATTTGCCAGATACGAATCTAACAGGATGTCAACACAAGCCAAACAAGATTCGGTTGTATCGTGATGCTGCGACATGCATTATTCTACGTTAGTCCTCAGTCTCCAGAAGCTCCAGCACTTCATTGATAACCTCGTAGTCTTTCAAGCCAGGTTTCGTTTCAGCACTGCCTTCTAAGGCTATACCTTTTACAGCAGGATTCTCTAGCAGCGCACTCACGTTAGCTTTACTTTGAACGCTAACAAGCAGTGGAATACTACTGCTGAATGGATTCTTGCTGATCAGGTAATCAGGGATTACGGAAAGTTTGTCAACTGAATCGATTTCATTGACTGAGAGGATAAGTGGGATTGGCAGTGAATTGAATAGCAATAATTCCCGTAACCCCATCTCCAAATAATCAGGCTTGTAGTTGTCGAGGATAATCGTGAGTTCGTCGGGGTTTTTGATTCCATACACCTCTGCGACAATGTGGGGTCCGGTTATCCAGCCGCGTATCTGCTGGTATTGTGAGTCCTCAATAAAGTCTTTCTGGCCCGCTATAACCCGAAATCCGAGCATATCGACCCCCATCCCTGCACAATAACGGGCATCGCTAAGATTTGAAATGCTTCCCACTTTCACAAAGGTTTTTAGTGCCATAGTATTAATCTCTAATAAAAAATAACTTTGCAAAGTTTACGTTTCCTGCCCTGGCAGGATTCAGGTTGGTCCCCCAATTAGTGGAAAAACGAACTATCGGTGAAGCATTTTTTTAAATATTTGATTTTTTTCGTTGCTATTGCTACTTTTTCATGCGACTCTTCCGACGAAAATCCCCCATTAGACACCAGCAAAGAGTATTATCCCCTCCGAAAGGGGATGTTTCAGATCTATGATGTCGTGGAAATCCAATATACTTTGGGTGTACCCGACACGTTAAGGTATGAATTGAGAACTGAGGTGACAGATTCATTCCCTAATGCAGAGGGCGGTTTTACGTATGTCGTACTGCGAAGCAAAAAAGAAGCTGGGCAGTCCGACTTTTTACCGTTGAATACTTGGTCATCCAGAATAGAGCCACATCATGTGGTGACTCAGGAGGAGAATATTTCCTTTGTGAAAATAAGTCTTCCCATTCTCAAGGACGCTGAATGGGATGGAAATTTATATAACACAATGGGTGAGGACATGTACTTGATGGAAGAGGTTAAGACCGCGCTGACCGTTAATGATATTACGTATAACGATTGCATCATAGTTAACCAAAATGACAATCAGGATTTCGTGGTTTTTCTGGACCAGAGAAAAGAAATTTATGCCAGGCACGCCGGCCTCATCTTCAAAGAATCCAGGTTGCTTAGCTATTGCACCGTTGGGCGTTGCCTGGGTCAGCAGGAGATAGAGAGTGGGGTGGTCTATATACAATCCATAAAGTCCTATGGCGTGGAGTAGAAATATTTTCACCATCATTCTGTTATTCCTGATGTCCGCAAGTTGGGCTCAGGTGAACAGGTACGTCGTCTTTTTTAAAGACAAAGCGGGCACAAAATACACGACCTCGGCACCATTGGCGTTTTTGTCACAGCGTGCCATTGACAGACGCATACGTCAAGGCATACCTGTTTCATCTGATGATTTTCCTGTTAACGAAAATTACGTGCAGGGCGTGAAGGATGCTGGCGCAGATACTTTTTTTTCATCCAGGTGGATGAACAGTATTCTAATTCAATGTGATGCATCGCTTATTACGAACCTGGAAGGTCTCTCGTTCGTGGAACGCGTTGAGTTTGTGGCACCCAATGAAAGATTGCTTACTACTGGCCGGAAGCGAACTGATCTTAAAACAAAAGAACTTAGAACTGCTTCCTCGACTCAGTTTCAACTGCAGATGATTGGATTGGATGAGATGCACTCAGCGGGGCATCAGGGCGAGGATGTTATAATCGGCATCTTTGACGGAGGGTTCCAGGGCGTAGATACCGCGGTTCCTTTTCACCATATATTTGACGAGAACAGAATAAACATTTCGGCGTCAAAAGATTTTGTCACTAATAGTACAGATATTTTTCAGTATGACGATCATGGTACGCAGGTGTTCTCCGTAATCGCAGCGTACCAGGATGGTTATTATACAGGCGGATCATATGAGGCGGAATATCAGCTTTATGTTACCGAGGATGTAAGCAGCGAATATCGCGTTGAGGAGTATAATTGGCTGTTTGCCGCTGAGCGTGCTGATAGTGCTGGAGTGGATGTTGTTAATTCCTCCCTGGGATACTATGAATTCGACCAGACTTCAATGAACTATCCAAAGAGTGCTATGGATGGGAAGACGACTGTAGTAAGCCGGGCTGCGCAAATGCTTGCTGACAAAGGTGTTGTCGTTGTATGCAGCGCGGGTAACGAGGGCAGTATCGCCTGGCAAATCATCACGGCTCCGGCCGACGCTAAAGATGTGTTGGCGATCGCGAACGTTAATAGTGCCGGTTTGCGGGCGGCCTCAAGTTCGATAGGTCCCGCTGCCGACGGACGGATCAAACCTGACGTCGCCGCTCTTGGAGTGAATACGAGCGTAATTAAGCCCAACGGGTCGCTGGGAACCGCTTCCGGTACATCATTAGCCGCTCCGTTGGTTACCAGCCTGGCAGCGGGAGTAAGGCAGCGTTATCCAAATCTTACAAATATAGAGTTGATAAACGCCATTCGTAAATCTGCATCACAATCCAACAACCCGGATAATTTATTAGGGTATGGAATTCCAAATTTCAAAGCAGTTGTCAACTATATCGAGCAGTCTCACCAGGAGAATGTCTTTGAAGTCTACCCGAATCCTGTCACGAAGGATTCAATCACCATAAGCCCTTTCGACCCCGACCAGGTAAGGACATGCAAGGTTGAAATGATAACGGCTCAGGGACAAACGGTCTACGAGGCATCTGTTAGTTTCTCATGGACCAATCGAACGCATACTTCATACGTTACAAGCCTTCCGTCCGGGATTTACTTTATGCGAATTTGGTGGGGAGACAAGAGGTATACGTACCGGGTTGTTAAGGTCTGAACGAGAAAGAATCTTCAGCTGACAGCGAACAGTTGACAGCGAACAGCTAACAGAAGAAGCGGGGCTTTCAAAGTTCGCAGTCATTTCTGAGGACCGTGGACTGTCGACTGTGGACTACATTTTTACATCTGACAGCTAACAGAAGAATGCAGCGCTTCAAAGTTCGTGTCATTACCGTGGACCATCCACCGTGGACTGTGGACTTCATCTAACTTTCTGTATTTTTGCCTGAACAAAAAAATGTCTCCAGCGAACCACGCGCAAAAAAAAACCGTCCATGTCAAATCACTTAGTCGCACCCTCGATCCTCGCCGCCGATTTTGCAAACTTGGAACGGGAAGTAAAAATGATAAATGATAGTGAGGCTGACTGGATTCATGTAGATGTTATGGATGGGGTTTTCGTTCCCAATTTTTCTTTGGGTATACCGGTAGTACAGGCCATCAAGCGCCATGCAAGGAAGCCGTTGGATGTACATCTTATGATCATTAATCCCGAGCAACACGTTGAGGCCTTCCGGAAGGCCGGTGCCGATCACCTTATCGTACACGTGGAGGTTTGCAATCACCTTCAGAGGAATATTCAACAGATAAAAAGCTTGAATTGTAAAGCAGGTGTTGCGCTCAATCCCCATACGCCGGTTGTATCACTTGAGAATATTATCGGAGAAGTGGACCTGGTTTGCGTAATGGCTGTCAATCCGGGATTCGGCGGCCAAAAATTCCTTGAACATACCTTCCAGAAAGTCGATCAAATTAAGAATCTTATCATCCAGAAGGGATCTCAGGCGAAAATCGAAATCGATGGTGGTGTTAATATGCAGAATTCAAAGAAGCTCCTGGAAGTCGGCGCAGATGTTCTCATTGCAGGCAATTTTGTTTTTGGCGATCGAAACCCACGAGGTATCATACAGCAACTGAAAAATGTCTGAGAAGCCTTAATTTGGGATCGGATGCGCGTGTTTCAATGGCAAGGTTTTTGACTTTCCAGATATGTCTAACGATACTAAAAATGGCTGCAGAAAAGCGCCAACTTCCCTGTTACTTCATCTTACTTTATCAACAATGAAAAGGATTCCCTGGATATTACTGCTTATCATTTCATTTTCTTGTCAGACGCGCAGCGTGACACGCATCACTCCTGAAACGCAGATCGATCTCAGCGGCCGGTGGAATGACTCAGATTCACGAATGGTGGCTGACAAGATGATCAACGATCTGTTCGCTTCCGAAAGATTCAAAGAATACGCAAGAGAAAATGGAAAGAAGCCGACGATCATCGTTGGCATTATCAGGAATAAAACAAGTGAGCACATCGACGCAGCCAATTACATTAAGAAATTCGAGCTTGCGATTTATAATTCAAACGTGGCCGACCTTGTTGAATCGGACGAATTCAGAGATCAGTTGAGAAAAGAGCGGGCAGAACAACAGGATTTCGCTGACCCGGCCACCATGGCTCAATGGGGTAAAGAAACCGGTGCTGACCTCATGCTCTTTGGAGAAATGTCGTCGGAGACCGACACCCACAACAACAGGCGCGTCGTTAATTATATCACGACGCTTTTTCTAACCGATATCGAAACAAATAAGCGGGTTTGGTACGGTCAGCATGAGATCAAAAAGTTGGTTAAGAATTAATGAAAACCTTTTCTTCTCGGCGATTTTCTTACTACTTCGTATGTACTTCGTTTGTTCTAAGTGCTTGCGCTACGTATTACCAACGTCATTTTGATTTCAATACTGAATTTGAACATGGGAATTTAACTGAAGCACTCGAGGCCTTGAAACGAAAGGAGAATGAAGGCGTAGGCAAAACCAGATTTCTTTATAATGTAAACAAAGGTTTGTTGCTTTCAATCCTCGGTGAGTATGAGGAGAGCAATGATTATTTCGAGAAGGCTTTCCTTTTTGGAGAGGACTACCGTATAAACTATGTCGCCGAAGCTACATCGTATTTCAGTAATCCAAACGTCACTTCGTATCGGGGCGAAGATCATGAACACCTGATGGTGTTATACTTTAAAGCAGTGAACTTTATAAAAATGAATAGACCTGAAGAGGCACTTGTGGAGTGCCGCCGGTTGAACATTCGTTTAAATCAGCTTAATGACAAATACGTTTCGGAAGAAAAATTCCAGCGGGATGCATTTATCCATACCCTGATGGGAATTATCTACCAGTCGACCAAAGACTACAACAATGCGTTTATTGCCTACCGGAATGCCGTGGAAGTCTACGAAAACGATTATGCAAAGTTGTTTGCCATTGCAGTTCCCGAGCAGCTCAAAACAGACTTGTTAAATACAGCCTGGTGGACGGGGTTTAGGGATGAGTTTGATAGATTCAAAACAAAATTTGAAATGCATGACTTTCAAGTCTCGAATCCTACGGCTGAACTGGTTTTCTTCTGGCACAACGGACTGGGTCCAGTAAAGGATGAATGGAGCATTAATTTTATTATAAATTCGGGATCGGGCAATACAATGATATTCAGCAATCCCGAGATGGGCTTGAGTTTTCCATTCGTTGTGACGGAATCTAAGGATCGGTCTGATTTAACAAAACTCGAAGTATTTCGTGTAGCCTTCCCGAGATATAGGGAGCGGGGACTGTATTTTCATTCCGCGTCTATAAAGAGCGATACAAATGAATACACACTGGAATTGGCCGAAGATATAAATAAAGTTGCGTTTCATAGCCTGAAGCAAAGGATGTTGCAAGAATTTGCAAAGGGACTTCTGAGGGCTGCATTGAAAAAAGCGACTGAACATAGTATTCGGAAAGAAGATGAAAGGTTAGGGGCTATTATCGGTGTGGTCAATGCCATAACTGAGAAGGCAGATACCCGCAATTGGCAAACTTTGCCTCATAGTATTTTTTATTCACGGATACCGTTAAAAGAAGGGGTCAATCCTGTTACATTTACCTTGCGAAGCCGTAATCAGCGGAATATCGATTATAACTTCACTTACACGGCAAAAAGAGGTGAGACACTATTCCATACCTTTTCGTCGTTAGAAACGTTGACTGGACCGTACAGGTACTATTAGGGATAGGATCATTCCTGAATTTGAATTACCTTTATCCTTTAATGGCCAGACTATGAAAGGCTTACACTTTTTTATTAGGGCTTAAATCACTTTTTTCTGAAGCGTAATATTTTTATAGCCACGCTGTTACTCTGTAGCTTCACAGCATGTACGGATGCATTCGGTCAGTATGAAAATGAAACCGACGCCACTATCCCTTTGGATTATTTTTATATCAAGAGGCAAGGCACAGGATTTTTCAGGAAGATTCTTAGCAAAGTAACTTTTGGGTTGAGCACAGGGTATGCCCATACCACATTCAAGCACGAACTGGACGGTTTTGGTATTCTTCAAAATCCAGGTGCAGCGCCCAGATTATTTCAGCCTTCGAATGTTACTTCAGGATATTCGAATTGGATCAACAGTGTAACACCAGCAATAAATACTACTTCAGCCGGGTCCTTCATGGTCAATTCCGATACTGCAACTATTGGATTTAAAAGCAACTCATTTAACATTCCACTGCGTGCAACAATTCATGTCGAGTTCGACAGGTACCGTATAGGTGGAGGTTATTCATTTGAATACACGGGCGTCGGCGACTTCAAGGCGCTAGCTTACGACGACAGGATAAGTGATTTCGCTCCTGAGGTTTCAAACTTCTTTCTTAAAAAGTATTTTTTATCCTTTGGCGCGGCGGTTTACAGATACAACGAATACCTTCTCATTGTTGATGCAAATTTTGGAGGCTACCAACTTGGAAAGGACTTTGACGCGGGCGCAATCGACAAAGGTTTATTTGTCAACCTTGGCGTAACGGTTGAACGCGAAATGTCTGAATACTTCAGGTTATTTGTAAGGCCATCTTATGAAATTAGAAGTTATACGCTCAACTTTGCAGAAACCGGTCAGAGTATCGATCATAAATTCAATGCTTTTTACATTAATGTCGGAGCGACCTATCGCATTCCCGAACTCCGCCGGTGTTTTCTTAAGACCTGCAAGGCGCAAATGAATCATGCGCACGGTAACCGGGAATACCGTAGTCGCGTACACCCCATCTACAAAAAGCAAAATCCACACTATGGGGAAAATCACCCCGTTATCATCAAGTACAAAGGCAGGAACAAAAAGAAATTGAATCCTTATTGATGCTGTCCGTTATCCGTTATCTGTTATCCGTTAATAGTTAATAGTTAATAGT
>JAICGJ010000154.1 GCA_025923195.1 Chryseolinea sp. | reverse complement strand
GGAAGATGAAAGCAATCTGACAGATGATTACCAGCGAAATTTTGTTCGCCATCAAATCATTCCAAAACTAAAAGAGTTGAATCCATCGCTGGAACATACCTGGCAGTATGGTCTCGAAAAAATTCAGGGCGACGTGGATTTGCTGCATCACGCATTTGAAAACTGGAAAACCACATTTATATCACAGACAAATGATAGAATAACGATAGATAAAAAAGGTTTAAGATTATTTTCCGCCAGTGCATCCGTGTTATGGCGATACATAAAAAATTATGCCTTTAATTTCGAGCAGGCTCGCGAGATCATACATGGGCTGAACGGGCAATCTGGAAAACGTTTCTTATCGTCCACTCATTTGCTCGTCTTAGATCGTGATGTTATCATCATAACACCTCATCCACAGGAATGGAATGCGGTTCGAATTGAGAGCGACTATGGCGAAGTTCCCCTGGGTCCGTGGAAGATGTTTTTTTCAAATAGTAGAACAATTAGCAACAGTCGGATGGAAGCGTCGCTGGACGCCGATGAACTAAAGTTCCCGTTGACGTGGAGAAAATGGAAAACGGGAGACTCCTTTCAGCCACTTGGAATGAAACACAGAAAAAAGCTGAGCGATTTTTTGGTCGACAACAAATTGTCGCTTGCTGATAAAAATATTACTACAGTGTTAGAGTCGGACGGAGAAATAGTATACGTGGTGGGATGGAGAATTGATGACCGTTTCAAGATCAAGGAGACAACAAAACGCGTGCTGAGTATCCGGGTTGCAAAAGTTTGATGGATTGCCCGATTGTTAAAATATATTTTCAAAATCCCTTCTAATTGATAACTTGCGCCCCGGTTTCAGAGGGGTTTTTACTATCCTGCAAGATGTTGAGTTACAGAAAAATACATTTTACGGACTCACACATACGAGATAATAAACATACCCGGCGAATACCGCTTAGTAAAATTTAACCTTCAACATTATGAAAGTAACAGTAGTTGGCGCCGGGAATGTAGGCGCTACTTGCGCTGATGTTTTAGCTTATCGGGAGGTGGCTAACGAGATTGTACTATTAGATATTAAGGAGGGTTTGGCCGAAGGCAAGTCATTGGACATTTGGCAAAAAGCTCCCATTGATCTGTATGATAGTCGGACCATTGGCGTAACTAATGATTATTCAAAATCAGCTGGTTCAGATGTTGTGGTTATCACTTCCGGGTTACCCAGGAAGCCGGGTATGAGTCGTGACGATCTTATAGGAACGAATGCAGGTATCGTAAAGTCGGTTACAGAAAACATAATAAGACACTCGCCAGGTGCTATCATCATTGTCGTATCGAACCCGTTGGATGTGATGACGTATCAGGCACATATCACATCACGACTGCCGCGCACGAAGCTGATGGGTATGGCAGGTATTTTAGATACTGCACGGTATCGGGCATTCCTAGCGGAGGCTTTGAATATTTCGCCAAAAGATATTCAGGCTATGTTGATGGGAGGACATGGAGATACGATGGTGCCACTTCCGCGCTACACGACTGTCGCAGGGATTCCAGTCACAGAGTTGATAGATAAGGATAAGCTGAATGCTATTCTGGAAAGGACAAAAGTCGGTGGCGGAGAACTTGTTAAACTTATGGGTACATCCGCATGGTATGCGCCAGGATCTGCCGCGGCACAGATGGTTGAAGCAATTGTAAAAGACCAGCGCAGAGTATTTCCTGTTTGTATCAAATTGGAAGGGGAATACGGTATTAAGGATTGCTACCTGGGTGTCCCGGTGATATTAGGGAAAAATGGAATTGAAAAAATAATCGAACTCGACCTAGACAAAGACGAAAAGGCGCTGCTCGAATCGAGCCGCAAAGCTGTTAGGGAAGTGATGGATGTTCTTGAGAAGATAGCGTAATAGGTAATCAGGTAATCAGTAACCGGTAATCGGTGATGCGCAAGACTTAAAGGGTACTGCATTTCCACTTACTCAAATCTTATTTTCAAAATTTATTTTTTCTCAGTAGCACGGTACCAACAGATGCGGATAATTAGGAAATTCTTCCTTGCCTAACAATCATATTCGAATTATCCAAATCTTCACCTTGCCGAGTACAGAAGCGTGGCTAGCCGATTACCCGATCACCCGATCACCGATTACCTGATTACCTGCTTCACCTGCCTTCCGTCCTACATAAATTATCTCTCCCTTGACGAGGCTAAACCTTTTTCTATCGCTTTCATCGATTTGATTTACATAGTCGTCTTCCAGCGGCTGTAGACCGGCGCGTTGGATCCGTTGCGGATAGTCTCTGCCATATTTTCTAACGTGGTCGTCCTGGCCGAAGAGCTTTTCTCTCATGCCCTTGTCAGTGATCGTGGCATCCTCGAACGTTGTGTCAGGAATGGGATTGAAAAAGGGGACCTGGAGAATGGCAAATCCACCTGGCTTCAGCACCCTGCAGATTTCAGTCATAGCTTTAATATCGTCCCTAACATGCTCTAAGACATGGTTGCAAAGAACAACATCGAACCTGTCAGCCTTAAAAGGAATTTCGTGAATGTCCATCTTCACCTTTGCCCATGGCGATTCGATATCGGCGGTTATATAACGCTCACCATGAATTTTTTCAAATCTTTTAATGAAGCAAGCTTCGGGAGCAATGTGGAGGACGTGTAAATTATTAACGAAGAATGGCGTTTTTTCCTTTAAATAAATCCAGATAAGCCGGTGCCGTTCCAGCGAAAGGCAGTTGGGACACAGTGCGTTTTCCCTGGGCCTGATCCGGCCGTAAGGCAGAAATTTCCGGAAGCTCTTGCCACACACGGGGCACATCACTGTATCTCCACTATAAAAAAGAGAGAGAACTTTCAGACCTGCGCCACTTATTCGCTGCAGGTACCTGCGCGGAACATAGCGGATAAGCCAGGAAACGATTTTTCTCATCGATTTCAAATTTTGCCTACAAGCTTACGGTATAAACGTTAAACCTGAAAGCTATATATTCACCTCCAAAACAGCGTTTAGCCGGCTAAAAATGCCTGCAAACATAAAACTATTTTAGAGCGCGTGACATCTTCAGGATGAAGCGGCATAGAGCTACCAAACTTAAATACCGAACTGATCAGTGGTGGATACTTTACTGAACATTGCCATGATGCATTCTGACACCCTTGTTACCCGGGCCAAAGAAGGGGATCAGAACGCCCAAGGTAAATTAATACAGTTGTGGTACAAGCGGATCTACAACTTCGGTTATAAATTCTTCCTGGACCACGACCTGGCGATGGAGGTTTCTCAAAAGACTTTTATCTCCATGTGTAAGAATCTGGCAGGCCTCCAGGATAATGCCCGGTTCAAATCGTGGCTTTATAAAATTGCCGTCAATTATTGCAGAGAGGAAGTCCGCAAAAAGAAAGGTGATCGCTCGCTGTCCTTCGATGTCGTTTGGAATCGCGATGCAGAAGAATCTCCAAAGTGGGAATCGACAGGTCAGCGATACGATAATCCGGAATCGCAGCTTCATCGTAGGGAACTTGCTGACATTTTGCAGCAGGCATTGGGCGAGCTGAATGTAGAACAACGTGAAGTTGTCATTATGAAGGAATACGAAGGACTTAAGTTCAGGGAAATTGCCGAGGTCCTAAACATTTCTGAAAACACAGTGAAGTCCAGAATGTACTATGGACTCGACGGACTTCGAAAAATTTTAGATCGAAAGAATATTAACAAAGATACAATAGGCTATGAGCTATAAACCAAATGAAAATGACTTAATGGCTTACCTGTACGGTGAATTGGAAAGTCCGGAAAGGGAAGCATTTGAAAATTACCTCTTTGAACATCCTGAAGTTCGCCTGGAATTGGAACGACTCCAGAAGATGCGAACGATGTTAAGTGAGGTTAAAGATAAAGAGGTTATCGCGCCACCCATTTTCGTCGATGAGGGCAAGGCGCGCGTAATGTGGGATGCACCTTATCTCAAAACTATTGTCAGCATTGCTGCTTCCCTTCTTCTGGTGATCTTGATGGGCAGGCTTGCCGGGATGAAAATTCAGTATGAAGCAAGTGCTTTGAAAATCAGTTTCGGAGAAACACAAACCGAGGCGAATGGTGGTGTCCAAGCGCAGGTTGCAGGCGCATCATTGTCGGCAGAAGAAGTTCAGTCGATGATTAACGCGTCGCTCCTTGAGAATAATGTTGCTATGCAATCCAGCTGGAAGGAAACACAGGAAAAACTAGACGCATCCATCAACAAGAGCCTTGCGCAGAATTCCAGCAAGATCGACAAGCTCGTTCGCGATGCATCCATTGCCTCGCAGGACCAGATACGCGAGTTTGTTGCCGGGATTCAAACGGAAAATCTTCAGCTGGTAAAAAGTTATTTTAAAATGTCTTCTGACGAGCAGAAGCAATATATAGAAAGTCTTCTGGTTGACTTTTCTAAATACCTTCAACAGCAGCGAAATGACGACCTTCAACTTGTTCAGACAAGATTGAACAGTCTGGAGAAAAATACAGATGTATTCAAGCAGGAGACAGAACAAATTCTGTCCAGTATAATAACAACAGTGGGGAACAAAAATTCTATTGGAATGACCAACTAGCCGGAAAAAAAGCTGGCATTTGGAAAGTAAAAAATGCGTAACACTATGAAGACGATGATTCAAATTTTGCTGGGCGTGGCTTTTGTATTCGCGATCCAGCCCGCCTTGTCGCAAAAGGTAGATGAGGAAAGGATGGCGCGTGATATTGCCATCGCAGAAAATATACTAGGCACAGTTATTAAACAACAATTCGAAAAACAGAAGTTGTTCTTTCCATTAGAGATCAAGAGCAATTACCAGCCTGGGTACGGAATAACCTTCTATATTCCGGCAGACTACACGACGCCCATTGTTTTTTCAATTGATCGCGGTGATAATTTTATATGGAGGGAGGAAATCGTCCGGCCCCAAGGACCAGGAGTAAACTATTTTAGATCAGAAGACAGTTATGAAAATCAACGCAATGACAAGAATCCAACCAAGACCGAAAAGGAAACGATAAGACTAAAGGATAGGGATCAGGAAAAGACCAAGCTTGATATGGACAGTGTGCGTGATCTCTATAATGCCAAAGTGATTGAGGCAGCGAAAACCTTCCTCGTAGACTACGGAGATATGATCACGCAGCTGACACCCAGCGAAAGAATTATTGTTTCCAATCAGGGAGAACGGCCGCGGATGTGGGTGAATCAATATTTCAATTCACCAAAACGTTCTCATCTGTCCATTGAAGCCTTAAAGGGAGATCTTAGCCAATACAAACAAAATAAGATCACGCGCGATCAGATGCTGGCAAAAATCAAAGTTGTCAATACAGAAACAGCTGATGAGGTTGAACCTGACCTCGAATTGTTGTCAAGTATTTTTACAAGGTTGTATCGCCCCGACCTTTCCAAGACTTTCTTCATCCAGGATAACGTTTATTTTGAGCGACTGAAAGATTATGGAGTCATTTATTATATGCAGGCATTGAGCAGCCAGGAGCGGGGATACACAAAACGTTATATAATGCCTACGGTAGGGCTGGATGACGTAGACGAGGCGACCCGTGATAAAACCATTAAGGAACTTTATCCTAAGTTTGAGCAAGATCTGAAGGACAATATTTTGGAGTATGGCCGTACATTAAAGAGCCTGAAGGATGATGAGGTGCTTGTGTTCCAGGTGAAAATGACAAGGTGCGCTGGATGCGGCATACCTTCTTCACTGGAGTATACAATAAAGGCTTCCGAATTGAAAAATCTCGATTCCGGCAAGATCGACCGGAAAACGGCTTTAAGCGCGTTTTCGATAAAAAAAGGGACAAATCAATAATTAAGGGGACTTTTTGTCCGTTTAATGAGTGGACGCCTGGCAATTGTTAGGTACAATTACGTTAATGGTAGGGCTACGAAGTAACTATTGTTGTAGCTTTAGTAACTCAAGGGGAGCTTTTGCGGGATAATTGTGGAGTGCAATAACATTCTATAATTAATGTTAGCAGTATAATTGATCTTTCACGGCGAGAATATACCCGATGAATAAAAAGGTACTTTTGACGGCAGGAGTTATTGCGATACTGCTAGTAGGTTATTTTGTTGTGCGTAAGAATACAGCTGGAACTACATCTGACATCATAGTCAATGTTAAACGCAGTTCTTTCCGGGTAGAGATTGAAACTACAGGGGAGCTTGAAGCGAAAAACTCGGTCAAGATTCTTGGCCCCACACAACTCCGCGACTTTCGAATTTGGCAAGTTGTCATCCAGAATATTGTGGACGAGGGAACAATAGTAAAAAAAGGTGACTGGGTAGCAAATCTGGATCGGTCGGAATTTCAAACTCGTTTCAATGAAAAACAGATTGAGCTGGAAAAGGAGAACGCCGAATTTGTGCAGACTCAGCTGGATACAACGTTGCAATTGCGCGAGGCGCGCGATGAGCTTATCAATTTGAGATATGTTGTTGAGGAAAAGAGGATCATATTGGAGCAGTCCAAGTTTGAACCACCTGCCACTATCAAGCAAAGTGAGATCAACCTTGATAGAGCTATCCGGGAATACGAGCAGGCGAAGGAGAACTATAAAATCAAGCAGCGCCAGAACGGAGAGAAAATGAAGGAGCAATCGGCTGAGCTGAGGAAAGTTCAAAATGAATTTGATGCAATGACCCAGGTTCTGCAATCATTCACCGTCCTTGCTCCGGAACCTGGCATGGTCATTTATACAAAGGGCTGGGATGGTAAACCAATAAAAGCAGGATCACAAATAAATATGTGGGACCCCACTGTGGCCACATTGCCTGATCTGACCAAGATGATGTCAAAGACATATGTAAATGAAGTCGATGTCCGGAAGGTCGCTGCTGGCCAAAAAGTTGAAATAGGATTGGACGCATACCCGGATAAAAAACTGAAAGGTGTAGTAATTCGTGTAGCCAATGTTGGCGAGCAACGACCCAATTCCGATGCCAAGGTGTTTGAAGTTGCCGTTGAGATTAACGGTACGGATCCAACGTTACGGCCGTCAATGACTACCAGCAACAAGATTGTCGCAAAGACCATTGAGGATGCCCTCTTTATACCTTTGGAATGCCTTCATAATGAATCAGACACAATTACCTATGTGTTTAAGAAAAGCGGTCTCAAAACTGAAAAGCAGGAAGTTATGATCGGGGAGACCAACGCTAGCGACGCAGTGATTCTGGGTGGCCTGTCTGAAACCGATCGGATTTACTTGTCTGTTCCCATGGGCCTGGAGAATGAGAAAATTGCCCTCCTAAAGGAAATGGACGGCAAGAGAAAAAGGGTACCTGAAGACGGGCTAGAGAGCGAGGAAGTGCCTGCCAGCCTCATCCCTGCAAGCACATCCAGTAACTGACCTAGATGTTATGATGTACAAACGGATTTTGGCAAACTTATACATTGCTATTGGGGCTGTTACTGCAAATAAGATCCGCTCATTGCTCACCGCTTTGGGTATAATTTTCGGAGTCGCTGCTGTAATCGCAATGCTGGCGATTGGTAACGGCGCTCAAAAAGAAATACTGGATCAAATTAAATTGGTGGGTGTTAATAATATTGTTATCGAACCTATTGTTGAACAGCAAGAAGAGAAAATTGAAGAACAGGTAGGGAAAAAGGAGAAAAAGAAATTCTCACCGGGATTGACCCTTCGCGACGTCCGTAATATTGAATCAACAATTCCGGGAATTACAAAGATCAGCCCTGAGATCATTATAGACACATACGTTATTCGTGACGGACTCAGAAGGTCAGCAAAACTGATTGGTATAGCGCCTGCTTATTTTGATATTTACAATTTCGATTTAAAAGAAGGCCATATTTTTAATGAAGAGCAACAGCGCCTTGGGTCTCCCGTATGTGTAATTGGCAATTCGATAAAAGCGAAATTCTTCCCCACTGAAAACCCCATTGGAAAGAGCATAAAGGTCGGGCAGCACTGGCTTACAATTGTTGGGCTTTTGAACGAACGACTAATTTCTAATTCAAGCATCAGTAAACTTGGCATCCGCGATTTTAATATGGACATATACACTCCTTTACGATCTGTTTTGATACGTTATAGAAATCGCGATAAGATTACGTCAGAGCAATTGCGACTTGAATCTATGCGTAGCCAGGGAAATGTTAGAGTTGCAGCTAGCGAAAATCAAAATGAACAGGAAAAGAAAAACTATCATCAGCTAGACCGATTGGTAATTCAAGTTGAAGCAACACATCACCTTACCGCAACGGCTGAAATAATTTCCCGATTACTGGAACGAAAGCATTACGGTGTTGTGGACTACGAAATCGAGATTCCAGAGCTGCTGCTTAAACAGCAACAGCGGACAAACGATATTTTCAATTATGTACTTGGCGCGATTGCCGGGATTTCCTTGGTCGTGGGAGGTATTGGCATTATGAATATCATGCTAGCGTCGGTTCTGGAGCGAATCAAAGAGATTGGCTTGCGCCTATCCATCGGCGCAAAGAAAAGCGACGTTGTACAACAATTTTTATTTGAGGCAGTCATGATTAGCGTATCCGGTGGATTGCTTGGCGTCCTGCTAGGCATTACGTTGGCCTTTGTTGTTTCCGAGTTTGCAAGCATTCCGACAATAATTACATTTTCCTCCATCGTCTTATCGTTTGGAGTAGCGGCAACGGTGGGATTAGTTTTTGGAATTGCCCCTGCCCGCAGAGCTGCAGGCCAAGATCCCATTATGTCGTTACGTTATGAATAAAGCTTTCTTAGTATTAATTATCTGCTTTTGGAAACTTCCTGTTTGCGCACAAAATATTTTTTCGATATCGGATATAATTCAACGCTCACAATCGCAATCTCCCGATTTTAGAGTTGCTGAAACCAGACTTGAAAACCGTTATTGGCAATACCGGAATTTCCGAAGCAACTATAATCCTCAGGTGAGACTGATCAGCAATAATGCAGGCCCCTTATATAACAACAGCTATAGCCCGGTTCTCCAACCAGATGGATCAATACTTTACCTTCAGATAAATCAGTTGAATCCAGGCGTTAATTTTGCTTTGGAGCAACCTATTCAATGGACAGGAGGCGTAATTTCCGTCAATTCAATCTATAACTATTTTAACAACTATGTCGATAACACTTCACAATGGAATGGTTCCGTGTTTAATATCAGACTGAGCCAGCCCGTGTTATCATATAATCAATATAAATGGGATAAGCGCATCCAGCCTATACGCTATGAAGAATCTAAGCGCGATTATGCAGAATCGATGGAAGCGATCGCGCGGGATGCCGTCGGATATTTTTTCAATGTGCTTCAAGCTCAGGTGGATGAGCAAATTGCGAAGTATAATTTGGCCAATAACGATACTATCTATAAAATTGAACAGGGCCGATACAACATTGGGACAACGTCGTTAGATAAATTATTGCAAGTTGAATTACAATTGCTAAGGTCACAACAAGATGTTGCTCAAGCCCGATTAAATCTGCAAACCTCCAGCTTGCAGTTGCGGACTTATATCGGTCTTCAAAACGGCGAAAGGTTTGAATTAATACTGCCCGAGGCAATTCCCATAATTATTATTAATGAGGAGGATGCGTTGCGTTATGGTCGCGAAACACGTTCAGCATACATTGCATTTGAAAGGAGAAAGACGGAGGCAGAGGCGGCAGTAGCACAGGCAAAAAGTATGCGATATGAAGTTGGAATTTCTGGCGGATTTGGCCTCAATAATGTCGGTAATGACCTAAACGACCTGTATCAAGATCCTGCCAAGCAACAATTTCTTAACTTGACTTTTAACATACCTTTAATTGATTGGGGTCGCAGAAAGTCATTGATGCAAAGTGCGTATGCAAACAAACGGTTGAATGATTACCTCATTGCGCAGGATGAAGTCACTTTCGAGCAAACAATCCTAACCCAGGTACGACAATTCGAAATGTTAAAATTTCAAATTGATATCACCAAAAAAGCAGATGAAGTCGCCTTTGAGAGGTATAATGTGGCACAAAACCGCTATCTCATCGGAAAGATTGATATTACTAACCTGAACATTGCATTAAAAGAAAAGGATGATGCAAAGCGAAGTTATATCGAGGCATTAAAGGCATTTTGGACGGCCTATTTCGAGCTACGGCGGCTTACTTTATACGATTTTGCTACGCAAAAGTACCTGTATAATCCGATGGTTGACGACTGATTAAATTAAATTAATTTTCGACTTAAGGAATCCTCACCACTATACCGATTTCAGAAGCTCTGAACGGTACTTGGTAAGAATGCTCGATTTCGAAAGAAAACCAAGGTATTGTTTATCTTCAACTACCGGCAGGTTCCATTGATTGGTTTCGTCGAACTTCTTCAAGACCGTGTGTAGATTTTCGTTCAGTTTGATGATAGCAGCGGGTTTGGTCATAAGATCTCTTACGGTGGTGTTCTCATATTTTTCCGGATCAAACATTATCCTTCTGATACTATCCATATGAACCAATCCGATGAGCTCATTTTCTTCGGTTACTACGGGAAAGGTATTTCGACTCGAGGTTGCAATTACTTTAATCATGGACTGAAGCGTATCATCAGGTCTCACAACGGAAAAATTTGTTTCTATAAGTGCTGTAAGGTTCAATTTGCTCAATAAGAAGCGATCCTTGTCTTCCATACTCAAATTGAGCATGTGTGAAAGTTTTTTTCCTTCCATTGAGAGCGGTTCGAAATACTTTGCCACGGTCACACTGAGCGCGGAGACGATCATGAGCGGGATCATAAGCTCATAGCCACCGGTAATTTCAGCAATGAGAAATATAGCTGTAAGCGGCGCATAAAAAACCCCGCTTAGTATGCCTGCCATAGCAACAAGGGTGAAATTTGTTTCCGGAATTCGTGCAATTCCCGTGATATTGATGAACCTTGAAAAAACAAAACCAAGATAGGCCCCTACAAATAATGACGGGGCAAAACTTCCACCGTTGCCGCCGCTGCCCGTTGTTATGGCGGCGGCAATGGTTTTGAGAAACATTAACGCGCCTAGAAACACAAGGAGTTGGACGTCGTTGTTGATGAGGCCGTTCAGCACACTTACTTTTGTAAGCTGGGACGGTTGCAGCAACGATAGTGATTTTATGGATTCATATCCCTCCCCAAATAAGGGTGGAAAAAATATTAATAATACAAACAACATAAAACCGCCAATCAACACGCGCATCCAAATATTGCTGACCGCTTTCATTTTTAGATCGACCCAAGTAAATACGCGGGCATAGTATAAAGACAGTAAACCCGCAAATAGTCCCAGCAGGATATAATAGGGCACATTATAATAGTTGAAGGGTTGTTGCAAAGAAAATGATAGCAACGCATCCTCCTGCAGAATAATTTTTGAGAGCAAGGCGCCGCATGCTGCCGAGATGATCAGCGGTATCAATGCGGCAGCGCTGATATCGGTTAATAGTACCTCTACTGCGAAGAGCACACCCGCAATTGGCGAATTGAAGGCGGCGCCTATACCTGCAGCAGCCCCACAGGCTAATAGGATTGTTCTGTCCCTATAAGAGAGATTGTATGTGCTTGCATAGTTTGAGCCAATAGCAGATCCGGTGCTTACCATAGGTGATTCCAGCCCCATCGAGCCGCCGAACCCAACCGTTAGACCGCTGGTTATCAAATGGGAATACATGGTCTGCGGAGGTATTTTGCTTGACTTTTTTATAATGGAATGAACAATTTCGGCAGTGCCCTTTTGAATTTCACTTTTCAGGAAGTACCTGATGTAAACCACGGTAAGTAAGATTCCCACGAGAGGAAACAATGCAAATACTAGAAATTCCTCAAACACATTCGAATAGTAAGTAATGAGGCGTTCAATCGAATGCACCAGGTACTTTAGCGTGACGGCTGCCAAGCCGGAAGAGAGGCCCACCAATATACTCGACAGTACAAAAAATTGCGACGGAGGCAATTTACCTTTTAAGTAAAGTATAGGTCTTCTAATTATCGCGTGAATAGCTTTTATCATCGTTGTGAATTAGACTTTGGTGTATATAAGTGCAAGCGGCCATCGGAGCAAGATGCATTTTTTTTATCCTTTTTGATTCACATCATTTAGACGTTGTGTAGAAATTAATACACAGTCTTCGCAGCACAAACAATGTAAACAAATTGTAATTGCTCAAAAAATCAATGGCGAAATAATTGCGATGGTTCTGTAAACCAAAACAAAAAACATATGAAGACGCTCGGCATTGTCGTTCTGGCACTTGGCATTATCATGACTATTTTCACAGGATTCAACGTAATCACGAAAGAGAAGGTCGTGGATGTGGGGCCACTGGAAATCAATAAAGAAGAAAAGACACCTATTTACTGGTCTCCTATAACCGGCGGCATATTGATCGTTGCTGGTGCCATTATACTTGTTGCAGGTAGAAAAAATACATAACGTTAAATATTAAACTCTCTATTATGATTCCCGACAAAGTGCTTTATACAGACGGACGTGGAATTACGGTAACAGATTCCACTTTTCAGGTAAATAAAACATCGTACCAGATCGAGGGAATTACCAAGCATGGTTTGTTCATTTTGAGGCCCGAACGATTGCCCGGCATGTTATTGCTGATCGTGGGATTTCTAGTGGCCATTGTTGGTATTCTTAACCTGATACCTTCGTCGCTGATTGCCGATGTACAACTAAGAGGTGAAACTGTTAATGCAAATGTTGTCGCCTTATGGGCAGGAGTGGCAGTAGCCCTTATAGGACTAATTATCCTCTGCGTGGTGCGCGAACGTTATGCTGTTCGTATTTCGACCGCGGAAGGAGAAAAGAATGCGGTGGTGAGCACCAAAAAGGAATATATTTCTCAAATAGTGAATGCCTTGAACGACGCTTTTAGTCACCATAACATTCATCCAGTATCCTGAGTGTAGTGCAGGCAGTTCTAACTTGAAAGTAAAGGCTTCCCAAATTTTCCAAGCGACGTCGCCGGAAACCTTGAGAAGCCTTTTTAATTGTTGGTGGCGATTATGCTGCGGTCGCTAGTTGCGCCTATCATTGATCGGTTTCCCCTGCTTATCGAATCGATAAATCTGGGTTATATTTCCATCCTTGATTTCAACGGCATAAGAATCGCCTGATTTACTTCTATAAAAGGTTTTGGATTCACCTCGGTAGTCCGAACCTTTCAACGCATTTTGCATGCTTTCCGGGATTTCGGTTTCAGATATCTGAACCATGTCCTTCAAGCTGTTATCCTTTACCTGCTCTGGTGACTGCGTAACGGCAGGATCACCTTGTCGTACGGGATTTTGCGCAGTGTCGAGTTCTGATTGCTGTGCAAACCCAACCGACAACAACATGGAGAGCGCGCTAACCAGTATTATTTTTGTCTTTTTCATAAGCACTCCTTTTGATTCGATACCATCAGCCAAAATTCTGTGCCAGAAAAAAATTATCAAAACTGGAGTCTACCTCCACTCAGGTGCGCCGAAATTCGAAGAAGAAATCTTCAATGGGGGGTTATTTCTACAATAATCAGCGATCAGAACTTTGCCGCAATGCGTCCTTAAGCTTTGAGCTGATTTTCCAGAGACTTAATCTTATCTTCATAGTGCTTCTTTTCTGCATCCATGCTTTTGTCCCTGTTGAGCACATCGCTTTCCAGTTTTTTCAATCGCGTAATGTCCCTGGAAATCCCGAAAGTTCCCACCACCTCGCCCTTGCTGTCGATCAAGGGCATCTTTGTGGTGGACACCCAATGTTCGGACCCATCGGTCATCACTTCTTTTTCGATATAATCAATCATCGGTTTGCGTGTAGCCATAATCGTCATTTCATCATCGTAAGCCTGTTGTGCTCGGGCTTTGTCCTGAAAATCGAAATCTGACTTTCCTATTAGTTTTTCTACATTGCCACCAAAGTGGCTTGCCAGGTACTTACTAACTCGGATAAACCGGCTTTCCCGATCTTTAAAATAGATAGCATCCGGTATGTTATCCATGAGAGAATCAAGCAGGTACTTTTCCTTTTCCAAACTCGCTTTTAAGGTGGCAAGTTCGCTCATCGTCCTGCCCATTTGCTCCTGCGTAGCCTCCAGCTCCTCCATATTTTGGCGCATCTCCTCTTCCTGCGATCTCATTTCCTCCGCCTGTTCCTGGGATATTCTTAGCAGTCGCGAGGTTTTTTCACTGGTTCTAACCGTAATGATCGACGAAGCCAGCAGCTCTCCCAATTTTTCAAGAAATGTTATTTCGTGAGGCAGGAATGGTTTTAATGACGCTAGTTCAAGTACCCCTTCAATCTTATCGTTCGTGCGCAAGGGTATAACGAGCAGGCTATTAGGATTTGCACCTCCCAATCCTGATGTTATCGACAAATAATTGTTAGGTACCTTGGCCATGTATACTGTTTGCGCCTCGAGATAACACTGACCTACTATTCCTTGTCCAATTTCAATCCTTTTTGAAATGTATTTCTTGCGGTCATATGCATAACTCGCACGCAGCAACAGGAATTTCTGATTTGTTGTTTCGTCTTCTTCCAAAATAAAAAGACCACCCACTTTTGCGCCAACATATTTAACGACATTGGAGATTAGATTTTCGGACAGCTTATCAAAGTTATCCTGATGGGTTCGAATGATTTCTCCAAACTTAGATAGCCCTTCGGTGGTCCAGATACGGATTTGATCCTGTTCCTTCACAAGTTGCATCTGGTCTCGCATGTGCAGTAATGCGCCAGCTATACTGTCTCGGTTAGCTTCCT
>JAICGJ010000153.1 GCA_025923195.1 Chryseolinea sp. | reverse complement strand
CGGTCTTCCGGAGCGAACTGCAGTGCACCTTTTATTTTTGCATCAACTGCTTCGAATGTCAATCCAGGGTTAATCTCCGCGTAGATCTGCAGAAAATGATTGCGCCAGTCAGTAAGGGCGCGTTGCTCAATCCAGGGATTCTCGGCGAGGAATAAGCTCCAGGGTGCAAAAAAACGGGTGTCATTAAATTCGGTATTGTCAGGAAAATCCTCGAACACGCCGGTTACTACGACATCCGTTTTGTTGTTCATCCTGATTGTTCGGTTGATGACATCCACGGTTCCGAACAACGACTTCGCGAGTGATTCCGAGATGAGGATCGAGTTCATTTCCTTCAATCCGGAGCGAGTGCCCTGGATCATTTTAAACGTAAACATTTCCGGTGCTCCTTCACTTGCATAAAGTCCGCTCGCGGAAAGCATAATGTTATTCGTTGAAAGAATCGAGTTCACATTCCATGACACCCGCACAATGTTTTTAAAATGCTGGTGGTGATTATCGATCAGTGCTATACTCAATGGATAGGTCATAGTTGTGCTCGTCCAACGTTTCGTCTCCTCGTTTATTCCCGTCTCGGCCACCTTTGCAATGCGAGGATAGTTATCAAAGTATTTATTGTAAGAGAATTCATGCCATATCGCCAGACCATTTAAAATGGCCACAGCCATACCTATGGCGAGCCCGCCGATGTTGATAGCAGAATAGCTGCGGTTGCGCAGTAGGTTTCGCCATCCAATTGTAAAATAGCTCTTGTACATGCTGTATGGGTTAAGTCGATGGGAATCTTTAAACGACTTCAGAAATTCGGGTCTGAAATATTTGAGAACGCGCCACACAAATTTCCATTTTGCTCTGTGCTGATATTCTTCACATTCCTTTTTATACAACTCTGTCAGATCTCCTTCAATCTCCTCAAGACAATCTTCGCGGCAAAACCAGCGAAGGAATTTCAACGCCATATCCGGAGGCTGCCTTTTCATCTGCTGAAAGAGATTTTGGGAATTTGGGCGTACAGGTTTGTTCGCAGGGCATACTGCTCATCCAGCATCCGTTTTCCCAATGCTGTAATGACGTAGAACTTCTTCCTCCTTCCTCCCCTGTCTTCTGTAATCCCACCGAACCGAGACTTTACAAACCCCTTGTCCTCCATGCGCTTTAAGGCTACATGGACAGCGCTGATGTTCAGTTTCTTTTCAAGATTTTCTTCCAGGTTTTCGAGTATGGAGACTCCGTAGGCCTCATCATGTAAGGCAGCTACCATGAGAAGCACCAGTTCTTCAAATTCTCCGAGGGTGTGTTGTTTCATAAATCAAATGTCCATTAGAGAAGCCGGGTATGCGTCGCGCATGAAAGTGCCAAGATGGTATCGTTCCGCTGGCTGGATTCAGTACGTAGCCATGTGGTCGGCTTTAATTACTATTTACTTAACAAACGTGAATGTAATTCATTAGTTTCACTTATGCTAAGTAAATGTAATGGAAGTGATAATTTTTTTTTAGTTAGTGGGAAATACTAGCAGCCGGGCGGCTTCTGTTACGCACCTTTGAACGAGTCGTCGCCTTAACACATCCTGGGACAATCACAACTCATCTTCAGTCCGTGAAACCCAATCCGGTGCGTTATTTATTCCCTGCCGCAAGAACAGATTCAATTGTGCCGCATGGTGTTGCACGTGTCTCATGTTGTAAAGTAATATCTCCAACACAGAATAATTCATTCTTCCATCCACTTCGATCCATCGTTCTTTCAGTTTTTCCTCTGTCAGAGCCCTGATCAGTGCATGGCACTTTTCACGACATGATTGGAGATAGTCGATCAACTCGATCTTCGAATAAATTCTGTCAGGTATTATATCATCGACAACCTCATCTAATACTAGGTCAGATTCTGCGAATGTAAAGGGCAATGGCGAAGAAAAAGCTTTGGGGGGAATTGTCAGGTAGTAGTCGAGAAATATAAGGCAGTGGTAAGCCACGTAAAAAAACCGCTTTCTGGAATCCCAGTACTCATCCGGCCATTGCATGATGGCATTTCTGAGCATGTCTATACTGGCTCCAAATTGTTTCCACAAATCGTTTTTGATAGCATCAATCATATTGTTCAATTGCTTGTTGGACGATATTCTTTCTTGAAATCGAAATTAGGTCTTTCATCGCTTCATACTATGGAGGAGGACCTATTTGCTGCTCGGTTTGAATAACTGCTCGACGCACAAAAATATCAAATCATATCGATCATGATTTGCAGAATTGAAAACTTAGGTTATAGCTTCTTCCGTTTTACCGTGGACATCTTCAACTATAAGTTCCACAATTTCCTTTCTGGCCTCTTTTGACTCGGGAAAGCTCAAAAACATCCACACATGCACCATGTCTTTGTATTCTCGGTAGTTGATTGAAATTTTCTTTTCAACGGCTAGCATATTCAATTTTCGCGCATCCGCGACCAATAGATCCCGTGATCCAATAAAAACTGATATACTGCCAAGTTGTTCCAACGGTCCATATATTGGACTAAGCATAAAATTTTTAGGATCTGAATTCCCGGCATAACTCAACCCTGCCTTACGCAACCCTGCAACACTCAGGAAAGGATCTATAGAATCAATTTTTTCTATTTCAGGATTTCTTAAGGTGATATCCAGCCATGGTGAAAGCAATATGATTTTCGTGGGTTGTGGTACATTATCGCCTTTCATTCGCTGTGCCAACGCCAGGGCGAAACCTCCTCCAGCGGAATCACCCATAAGAATTGTATGAGATGAATCGGTCTGTATTATTTCTTTATACAGAGGACCAACCATTTCGAATGCATCGCGATAAGTATGCTTCGGCGCGAGTGGATAGTCTGGCGCGGTGATTGTACAGTGTGTACGTTCGACAAGCATAGATAAAAACTTCCAATGCTGTTTGACGAAATTCTGGACAAATGCACCTCCATGAAGATAGAGTATGTGAATGTTTGATTTTTTTGATTTGGGAGTCAACGTAAAAACATTTCGTCCACGTACCTGGCGTTTTTCCACATGACACACCTTGCGGATTTCTTTGGGAGGTTCCTTGCTATTATAAAAATCAAACTTCCCAAAAGCGAATTGCAGTTCGAGAAACTTCTTTTTCTTGATGATTTTTAAAAAAAGGTAGAACAGTTTACTTTCTCTGCTTGCCATGTTCGTTTCATTACTGATTTAGCCCCATGGCGGATCTTCTTTGCTTGTCAGGTGTGAAAGATCTTTTGAAAGTCCGTATTATTCTTTGTCCTAAAATACATAAAAAGTATGGCAGCAGTCACAGGAATCAGACATGCCGCTACAATAACGCTCCATTGCAACTCAACAACTTTATTGAAGTAAAATGAAAGGATTCCGTCAATAATCAGACAAAGTCCCGCAATGCAAACGAAGAATACGGCTAATATGTTCAAGCCTTTAGCCTTAAGGCGGGTCAAAAGAAAAATCATTAACAGTCCTATTAAAGTAATCGCGGATAAAATGGGAAGCGCAATCAACAAGGGCCAATCAGCTTCAATACTCCAATGGACAACGACAAGTACAAGCGCAGAGACTACCCAAGCAGCCAAAACCTGAAAGAAGACCCTCGTCCTCAACAATACGATCAAAGATGCGTAGGAAAAGACGATCAAACATATTGATATTGGGTAAATAGACCATGTAATACTCCCCTGGATGGATAGATTAATTATCACTGTTGCGACAATACCTGATAGCAGAAGGACCGCCGTGATCTGCCAAAGAATCAGTTGCAATACATCTTTTTTTCTGACTTCAGGTATTTCCTTTTTACTAATCTGAAGGATTACATCTTTACTCGTGGAATCATTTACAGGTGTCTCGCAAAGTGGGCATAGCGACATTTCATCCTCTAACTCCACACCGCATTGCTTGCAGGTAGTCATATAATGAACAGATTTAATACTTAACAATTTTTACCGTTATACCCTGCGTTACCAAAAATCTGAAGAACTCTCTTTCAAGCTCTTTTGAACGTGTTATGTTGCCAAAGCTAATCATGAGGTTGTCGTCAAACCCGAGAACTCCGCAGTTCACTCTAAGTGTTTTATTTGGCGGTGGGGGAACAAAGACAAAATGATCAATAAACTTGTCCGCTGCCCCTAACGAAACCCTTCCAAGATTGGTAATCACACCACTATACTGGCTTGTACCCGCAAGGCTATAGGCCATATAGAGGATCAATGATTTAATAAATAGCGGCGTGTTCTTTAGCAGGATATTCCGCTCTGCCCCGACATTTCTTGCTATCATTTTGTTGATTAGCTTTTTGTCAGTCTCAAGTTGTATCAGGTGATGAACCGTTTTAATAATTTCTTCAAATGAGTATGCCCCTAGAGAAAGATCGATTTCCGGCGTAACGAACAGAGAAAAATTACGCATAGTTTTGGACGGATAAATTCTGCGCAGATTTACTGGCACTTGGATCCTGAAAATCTTTCGCATCCTTCGCTTTTTGAAATTTGACAATCTGTCATAAATTGATTGTAGGGCGTACAAATAGGCTGCGACTAGGTATGCCGTTATAGTAGTATGATGATCCTTGGCTTTTTGGTGAATTCCTGTCAGCGGAAGCTTTGCTATCAGAACATTAAAACGAGGAGGATCATTAAGTTTGAAGTGAAGATGAAATGACCGTGGCTTCCTTTTCGGTGATGCAATGTTTTTCTGGAAGTATTTCGAGAAACCATCTTCAAATTCTTCAGGCAAAGGAACTTCGTCAGGTCTCAGCGCGGGAATTTCCCTGGCAATGGAAACACCATTAGCCTGGAGGTAAGCTATTAAAAGCGTTTTCAGAAATTCAAACGCCCCGCCTCCGTCGGTAAGTATATGCGAAAACTCAACAGACAAACAACAATCTTTTGCCAAAATTCTAAAGATCAGGTCGTCCTTTTTAAACGCTCTGCACGGAGTGGTCAAGTCTGACGTCAACGGAATCGGCTCATTTTGAAATTCGAGGTAGTACCAAAAGAACCCTTTCTTTGGTTTTACCTTATAGTAAGGAAATCTGTCTTCGATCGTACGAATTGCCTCAAGGAGTGGCTTAATTTTGATCCGGTCTTTAAGTACGCATGATAGTCTGAAAACTGCTGTTAATTCTTCGTTTTGAACAGCCGGATAAATTTTAGCGGCGTTATCTAACCGCATCCAGAAAGCTGAACGATCAGGCGGTGGCATGGCCTCGGTTTGAGTTGTGACATGGGCTTTCGACATTGAAATTTTGTTATAACAAGCCCAACGGAATCTGCGTTTACCGTTCAAAAGTTAATCAACGCCAAAAGAACGACAAACTTGTGTAAATCGTTCCTGCGGCACGTTTACCAAACGTCTAACGAAGATAAATATTTAAGTCCTTATTAGCTTATATCCAACCCGTTTTCCTTCTCCATTCATTGAAGTCCGCATGTTTGTGTAAGTCACTGGAGGCATCTGCCCGGGGAATTTCAATAATGCTGTCGATTGGGTGCAACTTAAGTTTAAGACTTTGCCTCAAGATGTTCACATCATTCAATCACGCCCCAATTATTTTGTCGCAATCTCTATGCGTTGCTTCTATGAACTTTCTCCATCTCGAGGTTGTAACCCGGTGACAGCCTATCTTCTTTTAGGAGTCTTTCCCTTACCGTCAGGTCATGCTGCAGCAAACTCGATGAGGTTTTTGCCAATTTGTTCATTCAATTGCACAATGGATAATGGATTTAGAATTCCTCAAAAACAATCTCTTTATTTGCCATCGCTCCAGCTGCCGTACCCATCGCTACAGCATTTGCAACCGAACGCATACGCGTTGTATTATCACCACAGGCGAATATGCCGCGAACAGTAGTTGCCTGAAAGGCATCTGTCTTAATATACCCTTCCTCCGTTAATTCACATCCTAATGTCTCAGGGATAGCGCAATGCTGTTCAAAAGGACTGCGTGCATACAGCGCCTTAATTGAAGATGTTGTTCCGTCTTTGAAAATAATTTTTTGAAGGTGTCCATCGATGTGCTCCAGTCTCTCAATTTCCGTTTCTACAATTTGTATTCTATGGCTTTTAATCTTCGCGGTTTGCTCAGCTGTTAAGGTACATGTGCCGTTTGTAAATAACGTGAGGTCTTTGGTCCAATTTGAAATAAGAACGGAGAATTCAAAACCGTACTCGCCATTTCCCAAAATTCCTGTCCGTGCATTTCTTACTTCGTATCCGTGACAATAAGGACAGTGAATCACCGAAATGCCCCAACATTCTGCATACCCTGCTATATCCGGCATTATGTCTTTAATGCCCGTAGCAAAAATCAGTTTTTTTGCCGTAAAGGTCTCGCTTGAGCTTGTGCTGATTTCAAATCCTTTTTCAGTTTTTGCGCCCTTTGTAGCCAAGCCGTTGAAGAACTTTACCGTGTTGTACGTTTGTACTTGCTGTTTTGCGAGCAGAGCAATCTCTTTAGGTGTCTTTCCGTCCTGGGTGATAAAGTTATGAGAATGCGGGGTTTGCTTATTACATGGTTTACCGCTGTCGATAATCAAGACCTTTCGCAACGCCCGGCCCAACGCCATGCCAGCTGCAAGTCCTGAATAGCTACCTCCAATAATTATTATGTCAAAATGTTTATAGTCTTTCATTAGATCTTGGTTTGAAAAAAGTCTATAAAAGAAGTATCGGTCGGAAACCGACCCACGCTACGTGATCTGGCAATTCCGGCCACAACTTGCTTTTTGCTATTTTTTTTGAGTTGAAATAAAACGGATGATCAAATCCACAAATGGAATTCCTACAAATACCATCCATGGAACTAAGGAAAGTGTAAGCAGTAACGTTCTCTGATGCAAAGGCAGGGCGGACAATGATTCCCCAAACAGATAGAGGAACAGTGTAATGGAAGGATATATGACAATCCAGATCTTTAATGATGCAATTAATTTAGCTTTCGTTTTCATTTCGATTACTTTTTATCACAAAAGTATTTCATGTTGACACGCGCAGGATAGGACAAAAATAAAGTTGAATAGTACTTATTCAAAATTATGTCTGAAAGCTTCAGGAGAATATCCTGTGTGCTTTCTGAAGAATCTGATAAAGTAGGATGCATCTTCATAACCCAACTGATATGCTATATGGCTTACCTGACCAGAGGTTGCGAGAAGTTGCCTCTTGGACTCCAGAACAATATATTCATTAATGACCTCCGAACAAGTCTTACCCACCAGTGATTTAGTAATGGCATTGAGTTGATAACCAGAAAGATTTAACATCTCGGCATACTCCGACACTCGTTTATGCTTATAAATATTCGTATCTAAAAGCTCCAAGAATTCGTCAAAGCGTTCCTGCATATAAGAGTTGCCTTGGGCAGAAGGGCGGTTGTTATTCTTACGGCTTCTGATAAGTTCGATGAAGAAAATATCCAGATTCGCTTTGATAACTTCCTGATACCTTTCCTGCTTATTTGTATACTCATGAAAAATGTAGTTTAATATCGAAGATAACTTTCGGAATTTTCTGTCGTCAGTCTGACACAGACACTTTTTAGTTGCCTGGCGCAATATGTTCTTAGATAGCGCACCATTAGTGTAATAGAAATCAGTTTTAAATGCCATCAAATATCCAGTGCTTCCAGCCCTCAAAGTGAGTTGATGTACCTGACCGGGCCGCATGAGGAAAATGTAGCGATCCCCTACCTGGTAGGTTGTGAAGTCGATCTCGTGCTTGCCCTTTCCTTTTTCCAAAGCCAGAACGTAAAAGAAATCATGTCGGTGCAGTTCCTGAACCATGTCACCACCCCCAAGCAAATCGTGAACATCGCGTATGCTAAAACTTTCAGAAAACTTGGGCTCCTTTCCCGTTGAATTAATATGCCTGACTGGAATGTTTGCCATTGCGATCTTGTCGGATAAAATACCACATCATATTCAATCTGTGATCTCTAAAATTACCTGCAGGGTTGATGACATCAAAATGATCTTCTTGTAACCCTTCTAAAACCTTAGAATAATTCATAAATTGAATTGATTTCATAAGGTATTTTGCCGTACTGAAGTAATTTTTCCAAATGAAAACACTATGTATTCTTCATATTGTTTTCCTGGTAGCATCCCAGTCATCGGGACAAGTAACTGAAAGCATTAACCTTAGCAAACCGTCGCAACTAACCCCCACGAATACAATTTCATTTGCGCTGCCAGCGAGCAAGGTTACGCAGTTACATCAGACAAAGGGGGAAAAACTTGCTTTACAGGTTCGGGTCATGGTGGTAAATGGTGATACTATCGAGACCGAACGTGTTCGGACAAGGGGCAACGCTTCCTCCTACCTGAGAAGAAAAAGTTTAAATATCAAGCTCAAGGAAAATGCTTCTTTTTACTCGCGGCGCGATACATTTTCACTGAAGAAATTCTATGCAATCAGTATGAACATGGACCGGAATTATATCCGGAATAAAATTTCGTGCGACATACTCAAGTACTTGAACATTAATATTCCATCGAATTGTTACGCTAATTTGCTGATCAACAATAAAACAGAAGGGATCTTCATGATCTTCGATCCGCCGGAGCAATTCGCCACTGACCAGTGCGATGCATCACTGGTGCTCAGACGTGGCCATAACGGCACCGTTGAGAATTTTCAGCACGAAGAGATTTCGAGGACGGAAGCCAGCATGCTGAAGCAGAAGTTTCAATCCGTATATAAAGAAATCTTGCATAAATACAACGGAGAAGAATTATATCGACATTTAGAAAGAGTAATTGACTTGGACGGCTATTTTACCTGGCTTGCATTCAATCATTTATTTAAAAATGGCGACTATGCTGATGAAATCTATCTCATGTGGAATAAAAACAAGAACAGGTTTGAGATTATCCCATGGGATTTCGACGACATTTTAAGCAGTAAGCCACATGAAGGCCTTGAAAAGCGAAATGCAATTTTGCGCGATAAGCTTATTTTTTCATCGGAAGATGCGCTGGATGTGAAAATTGCCAATGATGACTTCCTCTATACAAAATACCTGCAATGCTATAGACTGTTTCTGGAGAAGCTTACTTCCTCAGCCCTTTCAGGGATACTCAACGAAATCTTTCAGGAAGTTTATCCATACTATCTTCACTCGGATGTTATTGCCCAATCACAATATGATCAGTCAGGCTTAACTGATATTGCTAACCTCAAGACCGATATGCGGAATATTGAACAAGCGATCAACGCCCAGATTGTCACACATCGTGCGCAGATCGTTTCATTGTTGCAGGGTTATTAGTCAGCATGGGCGTTAGCTTCATCTTCTCCGAGAACCAAACCTCGGGAGGTCTGAATTTATTCATGTCGGATCATTGCTGATCGTCATCGCCCATTACTTCATAGCCGCGCCATTTATATTCCTTCACAAGAGCCACAGCGCTTGGCCATGCAATTTGGTGCTGGTTACTTGCTACCCACGTTCGCCGGTTTTCTTCCGTATCAAAAGAAATTTGAATTTGATAATTATATGGAGTTGGCTCAGCCTGAATCTCTTTAGCAAGGTTTTCGGGGAAGAGGCGCAAAAGTTTAGAACCTAGATAGCCTTTTTGAACTGTCATCGCGGGGACATACACAGAGTAATACATCTTTTCAAAGGCCTCGGCGTTTTCTTTCGCAACAACAAAATCCATCTGCAACACCATTGCCTTTGGTTTTACCAGAGGTTTTAAAATGCTAAGGCTTTTTTTCTTTGACGGAGCGATGCCAATAACCAATACTTCTAAGTCATCCTTTCCAACATTGGAAATCGCAATCTTTTCGCCTAAAGCCCCGTAGAAAGCATCATCAGCTTTAACACCTGCCTTTTCATCATTGACGGTAGTTGTTCCGGTGCCTTTTATCACATAATAGACTTCTTCGATACCTTCAAGCTTGCGCGGCTCGACTGAACTGCCTGTAGGGACCACAACGTGGTCAACATGGGCCCAGTCAGTACTGAATACTTCAGGCCCGAGCACCCGGCGATAAAGTACACCATTACCCATATAGGCAGGACTATTCGGCTTAAGTTTGTCTCGTTCCAGCCGGCCTGATACAAAGACCGGAATAGGATCGATGGTCGCACCCACACGCGAATCGCCAAGGTCATAATTATCCGCCCTGCCTTTATTAAGACTTACCGCAAAGTTGAGCCAGCGAAGACGTTCGCCAGATGAATTATGAATGGCATGTGCATTTCCCATCTTGCAGGGAACAACGGCCGGCGCTTTTATCTTTGATGTACGACCATTTATCGTAAACTCTGCCTCACCGTTGAGGAGTACATACATTTCCTCAATATTGTGGTGAAAATGATGCCCAATACCCGACTTGGGCTCTATCACGCCTGCATGCAGATACAGAAAGTTCGTTGATAATTCATCACGTCCAATCAATTGTGTAAAGCCCATCTTTCCTGCCCCTGCATGTACAGAAGACAGCTCTCTGTACTTAGCGGGATCGTTATGAACAACGCGGTCTTGCATTGGTTGAGCCGAAGTGTACGTTGTAATAGTCGTCAGGAGTAGTCCAATCACTCGTTTCATATGTATCAGACGTTTTAGTTATCTATTTAAAAAATGGATGTAGTGCATGAAAATGACTCTCTGTAATTACGGTATAATTAAAACATTATTTACGTTTCTGATCCATCAATTTGCTACCCTAAGGTCGGGATCACTCCCTATCCGGAAGCGCATACACCACATAGCCTTTCGGTAAAGCTCCCGGCTTTTTTGAATGGTCATAGCTGTCTCTCATAAAATTGGAAGTTGCACTGATCACCAGGTATTGTTTACCGTTTAGCGTATACATGATAGGTTGTGCATTTGACTCATTGCTTAGCGTTGTTTCCCATAGAATATTACCATTGTCAGCATCGAATGCATACACCTTTCCTCCTTTGGCTGTGGCAAATACTATTCCCGTTGACGTGACTACCATTCCTTTTCTTTGGGTGCCGCTAGGTGCGCCTTTGGTTTTATCCCCCTGAACAAATAATGAGTCTTCGCCAATCGGCTGTCTCCATTTAATTGTTCCGTCGTTCAGATCATAGGCTAGAATCGAAGACCAAGGCGGGCTTAACAAACCCATCCACTCAAGGCCGTAATCGGTAGTGTAGCGACTTGCAGGATGCTCTACGCCTTCAGGATAATCCAACATCGGCGCGTTTCTTTTTGCATCTGGCTTAATCTTCGCACCCCCAGTAGCAACTACGGGGCCATCCGGGGTCGTATTTTCATTGCCTCTCCTTCCGAAACCAAAGCTCCTGGGATTACCTCCAAAATAGCGATACAAGCCCCTTAACGTTTCTTCATCGATATGCGAAAACCCCGGCATTTGTCCACTGCCATTGGTCACAATACCTTTAAATTCATCCCAAAAAATACGTTGTCCGACATTCACCAGTGAAGGGCCCGCACCTCCGTCCATATTTTCGCCATGACAGGTCTGGCAGTTGGAACTATAAAACGATCTTACTTTTTTTACCTCATTCGCCGACAGATCGATTTTCGGTGGGCCCACTTTCTCCAGCTTATAAATCGATGCATACTCTTGGGTCATGATGTACATGATTCCGTTTTTCGGATCGGCCGCAGTATTACCATAATTGGCGCCACCCAAAGCACCGGGCATCATAATGGTTTCATATTTATCGGAGGGTGGTACATATAAACCTGATTTGCCTGCCTCGAGCCTTCGGTGCCATTGCTGCTTGACACTGTCGGAGAAATATGGATTCAACGTCTCTTTAGTTACCTCGTGCCTTGTGAAGCTCGGGAGCGAAGATATCGGCTGGGTGGGCCATGATTTTTCACCTGGCATTTCACTGGCCGGAAATGGCTTTTCTTCAATAGGAAATACTGGTTCACCAGTTACCCTGTCAAATACAAACACGAAGCCATGTTTGGTGGCAAGACCTACTGCGTCAATGCTTTTACCATTTCGGTTTACCGTTAATAATTGGGGTGCCGGCGAAAGGTCATAGTCCCAAAGATCATGATGCACGGTTTGGAAATGCCATAAACGCTTGCCGGTGCGTGCATCCAATGCGACAAGCGAATTACCAAAGAGGTTGCTGCCAACACGATCCGCTCCGTAATAATCATAGGTTGGAGATCCAAGTGGCAAATAAGCAATCCCTCTTTCCGGATCTACGGAAATTTCGCTCCAGACATTTACACCACCGACGTATTTGTAAGCATCCTTTGGCCAAGTATCATATCCAAACTCCCCCGGATGAGGAATGGTATGAAACGTCCACGCAAGTTTTCCAGTTACAACATTATAAGCCCTCACATAGCCAGGGGGTGAGAAGTAACTTTCACCGGGTGCAGAACCCACTATTACAAGGTCATCATATATAACGCCAGGCATCATGGCTTGCATTCGCCGGATGGATGAAGGATCACGGTCCAGGCCTTCTCGCAAGTCCACATAGCCGCCATCACCAAAACTCATAATGGATTTGCCGGTAGCGGCATCAATGGCCTGCAAGGTGTTATTGAGGGTAAAGATTAAACGCTTGTCCTTCTGGTCCTCGCTTTCCCAGTAGTTGATGCCTCTTCTCGTTAGTCCCTGTAGATTAGCATGGATCCAGATTTCTTTACGGGTAACAACGTTTACAGCAATGAGCGAAAAGTTTTTTCCCAGTACATACATCGTGGTATCTACCACTATGGGGCTAAAGAAATAAGACAGATCATCACCAGAAGGATACGTCCAGGCTATCTCCATCTGTCCAACGTTTTCCTTGGTAATCTGGTGGGCATCAAAATATTTAGACTGGTCGGCGCCTCCGCCATACTGCGACCACGTTGTGTGATCGTTTGATGATGAGCCTGTATTACAGCTAATAAAAACAGCCAGGAAGAATATGTGAAAAGCAGCGTTAGTTTTCGTAGTCACATTAATGTGGTAAATATAGTGAGCACTAAAAATAGAAATTCTTAGCTATTTATGCTTTAAAGCATCAGAGAAGTTGCGTCAAATCTGAGTGCCAGTTTGGCGGCTTCCAGGAGGGAAGTTTTTAAGCAGTTTACTATTGTAAAGCGATATGGGAAAAATATAAATCAGCACCCGTCTGCCTTTTATTACTATTTTATTTTGTTGCCGGTTCGACGATTTTCGAATAAGAATCCTTTCGTACAATTTCCCATCGTGAAATTCCCAAAGATCACAACGCCGCACTTTTATTTTAAGCCCGGCGGCGGTCGTCCCTGTTAGTGTTCATTCTGATAGTCCCCTATCTCCGTCGGCGGAAATCCAGTGACGATCTTCAACATAATGAACGTCAGGTATTCCTTTGAAGCGACTCCCAAGTGCCTCTCGAACCTGAGACTAACTCATGAAGTGTTGGCCGAAGAACTCCGGGCCTCTTGAGAAAAAGGAACAATTCTCGGATTATTGCAAGAAGATCATGTCGATTGAAATATTCAAGGATCTGCTTTAGAGTTCCTTCCGTAATTTTCATTTGGTTTTCGTGAAGATTCCGATGGCTAGGAATGGCTTTATCATTGTTGATTTTCTTACACGCTCCTTTGATTTATTTCTTAAAAACCAGATCACCCACATCATGCTTGACCGGCGCAAGGCTATTAAGATACATCCAAATAGCCGTAATATCTTCATCTGTCATGCGGGAGAATGGACCCCAATCCATCGGAGAAAAAGCAACAAGCCGTCCCTTCCGAAAGCGGGCGACGAATTCCTCCGGCGTTTTATAATTTACAAGCACACCACCCGGATCAGGCGTAATATTTGGCGTTCGAAGCCATACTTCAGGATCAGATTTTAGGTACGTATAAAGTTCCGGCCAGGGCTCAAACTCCATCCCTCCTGCAAACTCGGGTGCCGTTGCCTGGTACGTCATCAGGTCTCGCTCGGTATGACAACCGACGCAGTTAGCCACATAGTTAGCCAGGTACGCACCCCTTTCTACTGTAGGGGCCATGGCAGGAGCCACTGCTGGTGCTCCCGGATCTTTGATCGGTCTAAAGGTAGCGGTTAGCGATCGCACAGCTTTACCCATAAAGCTCCAGTCATTGTTCGGTATTTTATTTTCGACAGGGGCGAGCGAACGCAGGTAAGAAACTACAGCAACCAGGTCGTCATCCGCCATTTTCCAGAATGGCATCAGGACGGGCATTGAAGCTAGACCATCCGGCCGTATGCCGTGTCGCATCATCCTGAATAATTGCTCATCGGAATACGCTCCGATACCCGTTGCCTCGTCGGGCGTGAGATTGCGGGTGTACATTGATCCAAGCGGTCCCATTGGAAATTTTAATCCTCCTTTTAACGCTACTATTTTTCCTTCATCGCCGTCAACCAGATCCGCGAAGCTGGAGATATGGCAGGAGCCACAGTGTGCGGGACCATCAACGAGATACTTACCACGTGCGATAACGGTGGAATCCGTGCTGGCTTTGAGAGCAGGTCCAGGCCAGTCGTAGGTTTTGTCCCAGGTAAGCTGGACGTAAATGAAAAAACCAACAACAGCAATAATAATGATTGAAGCAGCAATGAGCAGAATTTTCTTAATCATAGCGGGGACATTTTGTTAGGACGAAGAAGGAATACAAAAACCAAGGATTTAGATGGTGAGACATACGAAAATAATACTTTTATGCAATGGTGCAAGTAGAGGTTTGGAAGATTTGTGGGAGACTGAGAAAGTCCACGGCCCACGGTCCATAGTCGACAGTAATGTGTGCGGCCGGAGAAATTTCTGAAGTAACTTGGCGTCCTTCGCGAATTTTCTTTGCGCGCTTGGCGTGAAACAAAATTAAAAGTCCACGGTCCATGGTCGACAGTCGACAGTAGTGTGTGCGGCATGGACAAATCTTCTGAGGAAACTTGGCGGGCTTCGCAGATTTTCTTTG
>JAICGJ010000152.1 GCA_025923195.1 Chryseolinea sp. | reverse complement strand
GGACTTTTGACCCATCCGGGTACTTACCCTCCTTCATCTCGGTGAAAAGCCTCTTGTTTTCCTCGATCGATCGGCTGCGACTAGGGCTGTCTGTTCCTGGCTGAGTAGGCGTTCCTTTCTGAGCTGCCATCTCTTCGCTTGTACTGTCATCAACGTAGGCCAGTCCCTTATCGATCAACATGTGAGCATAGGTGTACAGTTGGTCGAAATAATCGGAAGCATATAGTTCTTCCGACCAACTAAATCCCAACCACTTAATGTCTGCTTTAATGCTCTCCACATACTCGGTCTCTTCGGTCACGGGGTTAGTATCATCAAATCGCAGGTTTGTTTTGCCCCCATACTTCAAAGCCAGGCCAAAGTTCAGGCAGATGCTCTTAGCGTGGCCCAAATGCAGGTAGCCATTGGGTTCGGGTGGAAATCGTGTCGCAATACTTTTGTATTTTCCATTCTTCAAGTCGGACTCTATGATCTCTTCCAGGAAGTTCAAACTCTTTTCTTCGGCCATATTAAATTCTAAAAAGCTGTAAAGATAAAATATTGTACCTTCATTAAACAGACAGTGCTACATAACCTGGGATTTTTCTATCTGTCAGCCTGGGCAGTTTCAGACGACTTTGGAAGGAGGCAATCGACCAACGCGCATCGTGATTTAAGACGCTTGCGAGTTCATAAAAAGTAAGGCCAGGGGTCGATGAAATTCCTGAAGAGGTGCTGGACTTTATCTTTATTTACTCGCACAAACGCCTAAAAATCTATTTGGGTAACGGGAAGTAGACACTCCTTTCATATACGAAGCCGCTTTTTCCATCGCCAGCTCGAGTATATACTGGGCTTCTCTTTTTACTGTCGCTCATCTCCGGCCAAGCAGCTGATTTTTAGCGTTTCCGAAATGAATTTCCCTACTAAAAGTGTCGAAAATCCCAGGAGCTCGGCCTGCAACCCATTATGGATAAAATGCTAAAAGATGATCAGGGCACCTGGCAATGCGTTCCTTTGAATTCTGCCACGCACAAAACTTTACCTGCCCTGCCGTTGTTTGCCTATTTCCTGCTACCTTTGAATTTTGCAACATGACTACAACCGCTGTTAAGGACTTTTACCAAGAGATTTTTGGCACCGTTTGTTCTGAGCTCAACTATTTCCTTGATAACCAGGGTTCGCACGACATCGGACACTTCAACGTTTTCAATATTGCCGACATGTATTGCAGGAAGAACAACGTGATGCCTTACAATCGAAGAACGTATTACAAGATCAGTCTCATCAAAGGTCGCAACCGCGTGGATTACGCTGACAAAGTGCTGGAGATCGAAGAGTATGGCGTGTTGTTCGCCACACCAAAAATCCCCTATCGATACACGCCGCTTGACACTAATCAGGCTGGGCACTTTTGTGTCTTCACGCCCGACTTTATGCCCAAATCCAAGACCGGTTTCGATATCGATAAGTTGCCGATTTTTTCTTCCCAAAGTGATTTCGTCTTTCAGATCTCCGCTCAACAGTTTCTGGAGCTGAACTCGGTTTTCGAGAAAATGCACGGTGAAATTCAGTCAGATTACTCCTATAAGTACGACCTGCTCCGTAATTATGTGCTCGAGTTGATTCACTTTGGTCAAAAGTTGCAACCGGTCAAACCCAGTCTGTTGCAGATCAATGCATCTACGCGCATTTTCAGTTTGTTTATTGAACTTCTTGAGCGCCAGTTCCCCATCGAGAACACCACCCAGGTACTACAGCTGAAGACTGCCAAAGATTTTGCCGATGCGCTCCGTGTGCATGTTAATCACCTGAACAAAGTGCTAAAAGAAACCACGGGCAAAACTACCACGGAAATTATCGCAAGCCGTCTCAGTCAGGAAGCAAAGATCCTGTTGAAACAAACCAACTGGAACGTGTCGGAAATTGCCTATAGTCTTGGTTTTGAGGAAGTCGCACATTTCTCTAACTTCTTTAAAAAGCAGAACCAGCTCTCTCCCGCGGCCTTCAGGGGCTAACCCAACGCTTGAATTATTTGAATTTTGCAAACACCCGATTGATCCGTGCAACTCAGTCCTAGCGCGCATGCATCAACTTTGTGCTATTAAATCAATTGAAAAAAATGACAAGCACAAAAAACAAAATCGCCATGGTAACGGGCGGCAGCCGCGGCCTGGGTAAAGACATGGCACTTCAATTAGCAGCTAAAGGTTTTGACGTGGTGATCACCTACCACAGCCGGAAAGACGAAGCAGAAGATGTGGTCAGCGAGATAAAAGCACACAGCCGAAAGGCACACGCTCTTCAACTCGATGTGGCACTCAGCCAAACCTTCGATTCATTTGTAGCGAATGTTAAGTCAGTACTGAAAACTACATTTGGAGCAGAGAAGCTTGACGCACTTGTGAACAATGCGGGTGTGGGAACATATGTTTCGTTTACTGATACAACACCGGAGCAATTCGATAACATGGTGAACATTCACTTGAAAGCCCCGTACTTTCTCACGCAAAAACTTCTTCCTGTATTGAATGATGAAGGAAGTATCGTCAATATTTCATCGGGACTTGCACGGTTTTCGTTACCCGGTTATTCGGCTTACGGCACAGTGAAAGGAGCAGTCGAAACACTCACCAAATATCAGGCGAAAGAATTGAGTTCGCGTAAAATTCGTGTGAACGTAGTGGCACCCGGCGCCATCGAAACAGATTTTGGCGGGGGCGCAGTTCGGGACAATAAAGACATGAATAACATGATATCGTCCCTCACAGCACTGGGTCGAGTAGGTCTCGCTGACGACATCGGAAGCGTAGTCGCTTTCCTTTGCAGCGATGACGCAAAGTGGGTCAACGCCCAGCGCATCGAAGTTGCCGGAGGAATCTTTATTTAGGACTCAAGTTTTACCATACTAAGTTCATAATCCAATCCCGACAATCACCTCGGGATTGGATTTACTTTTTCGATCTCGTTTCTGGATTCGAAAACATGACGATACCTTTTTTGCACAGCTGAAATGCGTGAAGCCTTTCAGCATCTTTCTTCCACGAAGATGGAAGTGAAAATCGCAATACATCAGTGCTCGCAACAGTGCGCAGATCAGTTCTTCCCAAGCATCAATTTTAAAACCTGAGGGGTATTAAAACCATTTACATGCTTCTCATTCACCAGTCATACAATTCGCGATGTGGAACAAACTCGAGTGTGGAAATGCTGTGCGTAGTCTGCTCGATAGAATCACTTTGGCCTGGACAAAATCGATCGGCCGGATCACGCATTTATGTGGCAACTCGCTGTGAAAAGCTTTTTGCCAATCTCACCCTATCCCCCTACCCGCTTCTTCCCCTTCCCCAAAGAAATAATTCCCCACCCCTTTCATTCTTCCAACTATATTTGTAGTTTTAACTAATTATCTAGTTCACGCAGCCGGATGAAACAGAAAGCGATCCAACAGTTAACAAAAGCCGAAGAGGAAATCATGCAGGTCCTGTGGGAGCTGGAATCAGGGTTTGTTAAAGACATTATCGCCCGATTGCCGAAGCCTAAGCCCGCATACAACACTGTTTCTACCGTCGTCCGTACGCTGGAACAAAAAGGATTCGTCGGACATGAACCGCTGGGTAAATCGCATAAGTACCACCCCCTCGTTACCAAGGACGCCTATACCCGCTCTTTTATGAAAGGATTCGTAAAGCGCTACTTCAGCGGATCATACCAGCAGATGGTTTCATTCTTCACGCAGGAGGATAAACTCTCTCTGAGTGAACTGGAAGAACTCGTTGTCCAACTCAAAAAATTAAAAGGCGGAAAATCATGATCAACTATCTCATTGAACTCGCGATCGTTCACGTTGGGCTTTTCTTCGGATACTGGCTCTTTCTCAGAAAAGAACAGCAGTATGGCAGGATGCGTTCGTACCTCATTGCTTCCACCATTCTGGCCGTGGCAATTCCACTGCTTAAGTTACCCAAGCTGTTTTCGTTCAGCCAGGACCCGCCGGTCATTATGCCCTTGGAAGCGATGTCCCTGGATGCAGTTTCCATCGCACCCGCGGCGGCAGAATCCGCCTGGGGCTATGAGCTGGTGATCTTGACGTACATCACCATCAGCTCTTTTTTCCTGCTTAAATTTCTCAGCGACATCGTTTACCTGGTCTGGCTCGAGCGAAAGAGTCGCCACGAGAAGGTCAACGGTCTGACCATCCGCAGGATCGGGAATATCAAAGGAAGCTTCACTTTCTTTCACTGGATCTTCCTCAGCGATAGGATCGATCCGCAGCAGCACGACTATGAGGTGATCCTGAAGCACGAAAAAGCACATGCTTCACTGGGACACACGTACGACTTAATCTTCTTCGAGCTGTTCAAAGCCTGCTTCTGGTGGCTGCCGACAGCGTGGATTGTCCTGAAGGAAACCAAAAAAATACACGAGTATCAAGCCGACGCTGTCGCAATCAAGACCTGCGATGTCGACACGTATTCGTCTGTACTGATCAATTCTACTTTAAAAACAAATGGATTGAACCTGGCCAGCTCTTTCCATGATGGTCTAATTCTTAAACGCTTAAAAGTCATGAAACAACAACCAAAAAATGTGAGCCCATGGAAATTGGCGGCATTGTCTCTATTGTGCGCTGCACTCTTTACTGTGCTGGCATGCAGCGAGGAAAAATCCGTTGACGCCAACGTCGTTGAAGCTGTTCCCGAATTCGAAGGCGGTCCGGAAGTTTTCTACAATTATATCCGGCAAGAGATCGCGTATCCGTTGCAGGCCCGGCAGGCGGGTGTCGAGGGACGTGTGGATGTTGAGTTTGTCGTCGACAAAGACGGCTCCATCTCTGAGGCTGCGGCAATCAACGGCATCGGCGCAGGCTGTGATGAAGAAGCAGTGAGGGTTGTAAAAAGTGTTCCCCGGTTCAGGCCGGCATCTCAGAACGGAAAGCCTGTGCGCGTCAGCATGGTAGTTCCCGTCGTCTTCCAGCTTAAGGCTGGCGAAACCAATCCCGACAAAAGCGCACAGGGAATGGTTATCATCGAGAAAATCCAGTCAAAAAATAACAGAATTAAGGTAGACGCCCGTTATGCCAACGGTGAGTGGATCGGGACGGTCTACGATGAAGATCTCAAGGGGTTGCCGGGAGCCAACATCGTCGTACCTGGCACTACAGGGGCAACAACATCCGCCGAGGATGGCACCTTCAAACTGAAAGCGGAAGATGCATTTGGAATCGTCGTAACCTTTGTTGGGTACAAAGCGGTGGCAGTCGTAACGAGCTTAATTGTTCCAGTAAAAAATTCGCATGAGATCATGAATCATCCGAAAATTCGTCAACATACCGGGGCGGGATGGTGAGTGGTGGGGAGCAGTGAGCTGATACAACTACTTCCTTATCTACTTATATATATGGACTGAGTGAAAAAGATACTGAATCACTCTTCAGCCGGGAAGCCAAATACACCGGTTGATATACAACAAAGGCTAAGCTATGAATATCCTCAATGGCACCTGCCAGTTCAAGGCAAGAGGTATAAGAACTTGCCAGCAATTCTTTATGATGAGGTTGAAGATTACCTTGAACAATTGGACCAACGGTATGAAGGATGCATGAAGGCAAGTTATATGCACGAGTAAGCTTTGCGCCACCGGTCTTTTCTCTCTTTCCTGAAGAGCAATGATCTTGGTAAAATCGTTTCTAGGTGACTTCGCCAACACGTGGGCAGTTGCACGACTAAGTCCTTTCTCAGGCACGTGCATCATCTCTGCATACTCATAGACAGAACGAACTTTACTAAAGTGCTTGATGACCAAAGAGGTAAATAAAATTGAATAGTCGCGATCCGCTCCCTTCGCAATCTCCTTGAAATGATTTCAAGTTCCAGGGAAAGACCTGGCTTGAATTTAAACCTCGCGATTGACCTTTTATCTTTCATTATTGGCTAGATACAAAATCACGGCACTTCGATTGTCATGCTCGCTTGACCTTGACGTTGCAGTTCTCCGTTCACGCCGTTTACGTTGGTTACCGAGTAACGCATAAAATTTCATTTAGGGATCATTAGAGTTGTTGAGCTATGATCAGGTAATTCTTGTACCATTTTGTCACTCGAATCAGTAAACACACTGACAATCAAGAGCGGGCATATTTTGGATCGGGCAGTGATTTTCGGAAGGGCGTTCAAACATATTACAAAGGGCAAACTCATTACATTGGCTTTTGTACGATTTCCTCCGAAATCTGCTCGTCTAAATAACTATGAAGCGTCCCTAATCACGCGAGAAGGCTTAGAGAAGTTAAAGGCTGAGTTGGATCAACTGTGGCGTATTAAACGGCCAGATACTAAATTCAAGCTGAGGAATTAAGAAATTAGTGAGCGATTTTTGGATCTAGAATACAGCCACGGGTGCCACAGTGGAACCTGTTCCACCTTGAATTTTCAGAGGTTGTACAATCAACTGAAATTCTCGAACGCCACTTTTCACCAATTCATCTAACTTCATATTTTCAAGCAAGTGAATGCCATTCACAACCAACATGATTTGGTGCACGGGCAAAGAAACTTTAGCATCAGGGTTTGGGTTAATTTCTACTGCACTGTTATCTGAACCCACTAGCATTGGATCTTTTTTGGCCAACCAAAGAGCGGCTTCCACGCCAATACCCGCTTGTGCTTTCGTAAAACCGACTTTGTCGGTATCCCACAATTTGCCGTGACCAGTATGAATAATAACGGCATCGCCAGGCAAAATCTCTAATTTTTGTTTGGTTAATGCTTGTTGAATGTCATTGGCTGTAATTTCATAATTTACTGGCAGTACTTGAACGCCTTTTAATCCCGCAATATCTATCAAGACACCTCTTGTTATTAATGCTCCCACTTTTTCGATGCCCAGTTTTCTAAATCCATTACGAGTTGCAATGCTATCCAACGTATAACAGTTGTATAATGTATTGCCAATCGTTTGATGGGCAAATCCGTCAAACTGAGTACCTATTTGACCCATTTCGCCGGTGATATATTCTTCGTTGCTTCCTCTTTTGTTCGATTGAGGATTCATAAAGGTTCTTTTGGTAAGGACATTAAAGCTCCTTGTCCCCGGAGTTCCTGAAAAAGGCATACTGGCACTTAGTATATGTCCAAGTTCAATGACTTGCCCTTTTTTCACCAAACGTGCGGCTCTCAATACCGTTTCAGGTTTCATGTGATTAGCCGAACCTCTTTCATCATTGGTGCCCCATTTACAAGGGCATCTCGCTGAGTCGGAAGGTGGTATCCATGATTGGGCTGTGGATAATATCGGAAGTAAAAAGCTTCCAATGGTTATTATTTTTCTGAATAGACTCTTCATTATTAGTTACTTTTTAGATCTCCTTGGTAAAACGAATGCCGAACATTTCATAAATCCATTTTTGATTCCATCCAAAACTTTTTCATGTCCACGTCTATGCTCAAAATCACATCTCTGACGATGTTTACAGCAATGGGAAAATAATCCAACGATCTAAACCCACTAAACCAAAGCTAATTGTGACAGCTTTCCATTCGTAGGTGTTGTTCCAATTTCTGGTTGCATCGGGAATTATTGTCAAAGTTAGATGATAAAAAAAGACAGGAGTTTCTGGAAAAGTTATATTCAAACTTATAAAAAGTGTACAACATTCTAATTAGCAAAAATAAAATAATCAAAATACTAACACGGGTGCATTTCGAGATTAGGCAGATTACTTCATACCCCTTGTGATCAACTGGCATTAAACGATGAAGATGAACGTATCAACGTAAGTGGTGGAGCAACTACGCTGGGCCATCCACCCGGAATGAGTGGAGCACGAATCGCCTATTCGTTTCTGTAAGCGGTCGTGACCTTCCACGATTCCCAAAAGCGGTACAAAAACCACTTCATCTCATCACTCATTTACGACGTCGATCAACTGCTGCCAATCGCTTGAATCAAACCTTTAATATAGCCAAAGGCGAACGCATGGCCCTGAAGGGCACTCCCCGGATCTTCATGGTGCGGAATATGATCCGGCATAACCATTCCTGCATATCCCACGTCACGCAACGCCTTGACTACTTGAACAAAATCCATGTCACCGTTGTCGGGATACACCTCCTGAAAATTGTTCCATCCGCCTTTGATGTTCCGAAGATGAATGTTGAATATCTGCTTTCGATCGCCCACCCATTTTATAATAGGCAAAATTTCGGTCCGGGGATCTTTCAACCCTTCGGCGGTGGACCCCAGACAGAGGTTGAACCCGTGATACGGACTGTCATATAATTGCGCAAAGCGTTTAATGCCCTCGAAGACATCCGGGCTGTTCCAGCGCGTGATACCGCGATATCCTACCGGCGTGGGTGGATCGGCGATATGATTGGCCAGTTGCACCTTGTATTCTTCGGCTACCGGAATGATCCTGTCCAGCAAATAGGTGATCCGTTCGAACATCTGGTCGACTGACACCTCACCAGCAATGGTTTTTGGTTCGTTCCTCCTGATAGCCTCTTCGTAGTTCCAGGTGCTGTACGAAGCATTGCCGCGACCAGGATCGACCGTTCGGCCTGTTCTAAGCACCGGAAGAATGGTGGTATTGTAGTTGAGGATTTTGACTCCCGCTTTTCCGGCAACTGAAATCATTTGTTGAATCTGCTCGATCTCACGGTCCCGCTGAGGGCTTTTGCCCAGCATGATGTTCGGGGTCGATACGCGTTCGATTCCGGCAGACGTCAACGGCAGGTGGTAAGCGTCTAAACTGATCCCGTACTTCTCGCAGGCTTCCTTTTTTTTGAGAGCGTCATCCAAATCCCAGCCGAGTCCTTCGATTTCTTTCGGCGACCCTGCATCCATGTTGAACACGCCATGGCGTGCCAGGAATTCAAGATTCTCTTTTCCGGTTCCCCCATGTTGACACCCCACTTTCATCAACATGGGCTTGTCAGCAGCACGATCGGTACCGCTCGTAGGTTCCTTCGTTGTCGCAGTTTCTCCGCATCCCAGCAGCAACCCAGCTCCCAGTGAGCCCTTCAGCGCTGAGGTTAGTGCGCTGCGACGATTCATTTTTTGATTCATATCGGTTCTGGTTTAGTTTAGTTCTCAAAGAACATAATTATATGGAGAGGGAACAAAATAGGTCCGATCATAATGGAAATTGGGCCGAAGCGTGGAACCCGCAGCTATCCGGCAGGCATTGCATTATCGCGGTGAAATCACGGCGACGAAGATACTCGATGATATTTCTTCGAAGTTTTGTATCGCGAAGTAGCTGAAGTCAGGCCTTGCAAAAACGAATGCTCGGGGTCTTGCCTGCACATTGTTCCCGTTGATAAATTTTTATTTTTGCGTCCAATCCTGTCTTTTCAAATCAAGGAGATTGCTACTGCTTTCACAAAGTTCGTTCAGCAACCTATGAAAGACCTCGAGCGCATATCAGCTTTCCCATTTGTCGTTTATTTTTCTTCAACTACTTTTTTAAAATATTTACATGAAATATTTTTTTGGCAAATAGTCAATTCCATATCCGTGTTTTGTCTTGAAGTATGTAACAATTCGAAAAGTGTCTACATAGAAGCCTCAGGAGTCGCGGGGACCAGTGACTCAGAGGGCGAAAGGTTAACAACCAGTATAATATTTATTCCAGTCGAATCAAAGTAGTTTTCCATTCCCGTCCGGGTAAGAATGGAGGATTGCTGCCGCGGAATGGAATGACGGCACGCCAGGATTAGCATAGTCTTCCCGTTGAGTAGTTTCAGGGATTGAAGCTCGATGATGTGTCGACATTCCTCAATGGATAGGCGTCCAATTAATTTACGGGAATAGCCGCTTGGCGTTTACTTTTAATCAGTGTAAGTTGAATCATGCATGCAGCCTGGGTTTATATCCTTACCAACGCCCACACCAAAGTTCTCTACGTTGGAGTTACTACCGGCCTAGGAAACAGAGTCTGGGAACATAAAACGAAACAGAATAAAAATTCCTTCTCTAGTAAGTACAACATTTATAAGCTGGTGTACTTCGAAGGGTTCGAACTGATTACCTATGCAATAGTACGTGAAAGCTACATCAAAAATCAAACAAGAATATGGAAACTGGAATTAGTTAAGCGCACTAATCCGCAAATGGTTGAATTGTCGGCAGACTTTTAAAAGACAACCGGTAGAAATCGCAACGGCGTAGAGAAGCGGCGCTAAGGATTTAGAGCTTTGGAGAACGATGTGCGTGTAGGCAAACCATTAAGACCGGTCGCGAGTACGCTCACCTTCCTTCGGCATAGGACCAATGGCAATTACTATAAAGCCGTGAGACGCCACTTCAGACAAAAAGTTTATATGTTCCCAGGGTGAATTGGCGCAACCACCATTGCTCCACGCAATGATCGGAAGTTTACTTTTCTTTGTGGCAGCACTTAAGTCCGACGGTTTAAAACCGTATGCGTCGGGAGAGAACTTTCTGAGACCATAATGGCTTTAAAAGGACCCGTTCCGCTGTCCTCTACAACTCTTGATGTAACGGTTGGTGTAGGCGTAGTCTCCTGTGCCAATACAGGATCCATAAAGCAAAAACCCAATCAATAAGGTGAACAACACGTAAGTCTTTTTCATCGTCAAATTATTGTTTGTAGTTTACTATGTGAGACCTGCTTCATTCCAATTTTTATTTCAGGGAGCTTTGAAATTCCATTTCGAGTTGTCGCTGTTCACATCAAATTTTGCAAGGGCCGGTGTGCTATCGCCGGAAGACACAAGCGCTAACTTCTCTTTTGAATTGGGAACTACTTTAGGCATGATTCTATAGGTTCCATCGGTCAGTTGCTCGATTCGCCACAATTGTTCCGGTGCACCGGTAAATGCGGGAACCGTTATTACCCTGGCATCGGCTGTTGCAGCCAATGCTCTATCCGTTTCTGCTATGACTATCTTATAATACGGAGCTCCTAAATATCCACTGGAATCTGGGGCAGCTGTAATGGTCCATTTTTGATTCGGGCGGGCCATATAATCACCAATTCTTGCATCAATATTTCCGGTCGGCCAGGTAGGAATCACATCCTTTAATTCCTGAGACGGGACAGGGTTAACAGGATCATTCGGGTTACGGTTCCAGCCGCGCGCCACTGGCATACGCACGAGGTCAACGTTTAACTCTAAGGCATAGCCTCTTCTCTCCGATTCAATTTCATATGTTCCTTCTTTGACATTGTCTCCTGCGACAGGCCATCCATTTTTCCAGAGCAACGGACGAATACCTAATACACTGAGACCACCCTGATCTAAATCTGCTTCATAATGGAAAGACATTTTTTCTATCCCATCCTCAATTACCATCTGGCCAAAGTGACCCGGCCCTATAAGTCGTCCGCTAGTTGCAGCAACCATTTTCCCGCCACCTTGGAGCATGTCTCTCCCCACATTATCTACGAAAGGGCCGGTTACGTTTTTAGAACGCCCCACAACGATATTGTAAGTTGAATTGGAGCCATCACAGCAGCTGCCGTGTGTGGCAAGGAGATAGTACCATCCATCGTGATAAGCTAAAACAGCGGCCTCGCAGACAATGGCTACATCAACGTGTTCGTTACCTTTTACGCGTTCGCCTGTTTTAGGATCCAATTCTACAATGCGAATGAACCCAAAATAGGTACCATAGGTGAGCCAAAGTCGCCCAGTAGTGGGATCCATCATAAGACCGGGGTCGATGGCATCGTTTTCTTCATAGCCGTCGGATGTGGCAACCACAACAGGCTCTGTATATTTAAAATCGGGAGAAGTTGGGTCGAGCGTCTTGTTCCACATTGTAAGAATGGCACCCTTGTGATTGCTACTACCACCCGTTGCGCCGTATGTTACAAGGTAACGGTCTCCAATTTTCATGGCATCGGGGGCTGCGCCACCACCTGGTCTCACACCACCGCCATTCCATTTCCAACCGTCCTCGGATATTAATCCACCTCCACCAGTACCAAATGTGTAGTACTTTCCGTCACATTCAATCACAGTTGACGGGTCATGGATAAATGGCTTTCCAATCTGCGCTATTGTTGTTTGAGTTATCAATACTGCTAACAAAGCAGTGAGGCCGATTATTTTCATTCGTTGCATGTGGTGATAATTTATTTTAGTTGCTACACGCCTGCATGCCGTAGTGGGGCATTCCGGCGCGCAGCCATGGAAGTCGCCCTCAATCATCATCCTATTAGGTGAAAGATTTTCTCTTATGGCGTGTATCATAGTAGCGATTTCAGAATAATGAATACTTAAATAGACTAGCAAATTTTATTCGTAACTAATACTGAAGTTTTTTACCGGCAATCCTTTTTCATCCAAAAAACGAACAGCGAAATTACACATACCCGGTCCGTTGATTACTGCGCCTCGGATGATGTTCTTTCCCTTTTTTAACGTTAAGAGTGGAGAGGTAACATTATCCACGATCATATCTCTGTCACCGGAAAGGATAAGGGCTTCCTTGCCATTCAACCAAAACATGCCTCCCGAATTAACGCCTGCAGCCATTCTCACATTTTTGATTTCTTCGGGGCAATTGATGACCGTGACAAGCCAGAAGAGGACACCGTATGGCGGCTTATTAATTGCGTAAGTAAAATGGTATAAATTAAAGTTGTATGTCTTGCTCTCCAACGCATACCATTTTAATTCCTCCCCTCCCACCTTTACTTTTTTGCCATCTTTAGGAACTACAATAAAATCGGTGGAAAAATTATCGGCGGAAAAGGTTGCCCTGAGGTATTTTTCCGTGAGTATATTATTGCGGGCGATTTCTTTCCTGACGGGTTCCAGCAGCAGCCAACGTTGAATGAATCCATTAGCGTCTGGTTCCTTTTTGATGTTAGAGGCCTGGATAAAGTGTTTCGTTAGGGTATGTGTCGTATCACCTTTTATGGGTATGGGTGGCAGTACTACCCTTGGTCTTTGACCCGGAGCCTGACCTAAAGCTGTATTGGCATCTACCAGTAATCCTGATAAGATGACAAAAGCGATAACTGGCAACAGGGATTTGTTTTTTCTTTTCATCGAAGATTTCCTTTATGTGTTATTTGTTGTTGAAGGGAGCCGGAACAAGAACCAGGTTGTCGCTACCCGTTTCATCGAACAAATGTATAAATTACACTAATACAACACTAACGTAATGGTTGAGGGTACGGGTGCGTTAAATGTTTCCCTAGAGACGATCAATTATTCATCATCAATTGACTAGCGACAGAGTCGAATATTAGGCTAATTCGGTCGATAAAATGTGGACGATTCTATATTTTACATTGAGCATTTACATTGAAAGTTTAAACCGCAAAATGTAAAATTTTAAATGTAAAATGTAAAAGTGTCACATCTCAAAATCTTAATTCAGCGTGTTCTCTGTACAGCGGCCCAAGAATTTCCCTGAGCTTTTTAAAAAATGAGTAGCGCTTATCATGTACGGCTGTTGCTGCTTTATCCGGCTCTATCCTTTTACCTCCTTTCAGCATTTTCTCAGAAGCCTCATTCAGGTCTTTAAAAACACCCCCTGCAGTCAATGCCATCATGGTACTGCCCACTAATGCCACTTCGTTTGCAGCAGAGATAATTACAGGAACGCCTAAAACGTCTGCAAAGATTTGCGGCCAGGCTTTAATGTTTACTCCACCACCGCCCATTCTTATCTCCTTAACCTGCAGGTTATTTTCTTTCAACGCATCGTATAGATAGCGCATGGAATAAGCGACCCCCTCCAGCACAGACCGGGTAAAGTCGATTGGCGTATGGTCGCGTCGGATACCAAAGAAAACGCCCGAAGCATAGGGTCCTGTTTTTGAATCCCGCTCTCCGGTTAGATAAGGCAATGAGAATAGTGGAGGTTCATGGGTAATCTTATGCAGGTCTTCGGATTGCACGTCTACATTAAAAAGTGTTTTCTGCAGCCAATCCAAAGGAAGTGCGGCATTGTTAAGCGCTCCTCCATTTAAAAAGAATCCTTTTTTCAGGGCATAGGCCTGAATGCGTTTGTTTTCGTTCTGGTCAAGCGCGGGCTGATCACCTGGCACACGCAACATGGCAGTGGTACCCAGGTTGATGATGCCCACACCTTGTTTCAGACCACTAAGGCCGACAGCTAGTGCTGCCCCGTCGTAAAGACCCAGCAATACTTTTACATTTTCTTTCAGGCCCCATGCGGCACACAATTTTTTTTCCAGCGGCGCCACGTATGTTGCGCCTTCCTCCACCCGGGGAAACTGGTCAGTTAAAAGATTAAGTCTTGAGAGCAATTCTACATCCCATTGGAAATTATCCATATTGAAAAGCTGCGTAGAGGCTGCCGTACTCATGTCGGTCACCCACTCTCCGGTTAGCCATTCAAATAGAAATGATTTGCTATCGGTGAAATATTTTGCCCGTTTAAAAAGCGATGGTTTCTGTCTGGCGAAATAAAATAGTCGCGGCAGCACATACTGAACGATCAGCGGACATCCTGTCTTTCGGTATATGTCGACATCGGCGAACGCAGTCATGAATTCGGAAAAAACTTCCTGCGAACGGATATCTGTCAAAAGGGTGATATGCGTAATCGGTTTTCTCTGCTCATCCAGCATCATCATACCAAATTGATACGTGGACGAAACTATGTAGCCTATCTGATCTTTATCAACGTTTTTCAACAGTTCCCCGCACATAACTGATAACAGGTTAGTCACTTCGTCGGGGTTATGTTCCGCCGCTCCGGGTTCACTGCTGTAAGTATGAAGGGGACGTGAAACTACCGATAGAATATCGCCTTCTTCATCTACCAACCCCACCTTCAAATTTGTTGTACCCAGATCGATTGCTATTGTCAATGCCATTTGTTATCGACGGTTTTTCAATACTTCAGGGTTGGCTAACTCCCCTCCAAGGCCGTTGTTTTGCAATACAGAAACCATATCGTCCACACAGGTTTGTCCCATGCCATGTAAAGATTCCCAGGAATATCCACCGAGGTGTGGCGTGATGATTGTATTGTTTAATTTGGCCAGGCGGTGGTTGCCATCAATGGGCTCACCTTCCACCACGTCCGTTGCATAAGCGCCTAATGGACCATGCTGCAGCGCCTCATATAAATCATCTTCAGCTACCAACT
>JAICGJ010000151.1 GCA_025923195.1 Chryseolinea sp. | reverse complement strand
TCTAATTCATGCTGACGCCTGATTGGCTCACGCCATCCTCTGAAGTGCTGGCGTATAAATTATGCCCCCCTCTCCACCGGAAAGGGGTTTTCGATCTGCGAGACACAAGAACAAGGGTGAGGATCAGCCGACTATTTGAATTGCACCATTATTTCTTTTACAAAATATATATAAATAAATGTGGAAAATTTATATATTTGTTTAACAAAGTATATAGAAATGAACAAGGAGTACTTGGGAGAGTTTGAAGAACTTGTATTAACCATGGTTGCCTTACTCCAGGAGGATGCTTATGGCAATTCAATCGTAAACGAAATCAAACAGCGTGTTGACCGAGAATGTAATTTAAGTGCCGTGCACGTTACTCTATATCGATTGGAGGACAAGGGCTTAATCAAGTCAAAGATGGGAGGCGCAACTAACGCAAGGGGAGGCAGGCGCAAGAGGATCTTTACCATCACAAATGCCGGTTTGTCGATGCTCAGGGTAATGAAAGAAGCGCGCATCGATCTTTGGAAATTGATCCCGAGGCTTAATTATGATTGAAAGATAGAAGATAGAAGATTGAAATAATTGAAAGATCAGTGGAAGTGATTATTTAAAATATCGCATGACGAGTTACGCATAACCATAATCGTCAATATAAAATCCGCGATCTGAAATCTAAAATTCTCGTTTTTATGACTAAAAATTCTAGCAATCATAAAAATCAAATTAGTCATATTCCGCTTCGCTTGCTGGCTTGGTTTTGTCCACGAAATCTTTACGAGGGAATTGAAGGAGACTTGCTGGAGCAGTTCGAGAATGACCTTGCTCAGCATGGCATAAAGAGTGCGCGGCGGAGGTTAATATGGAATGCAATAACCTTTGCACGACCCGGAATTTTATTAAGGAATAAGCTTTCTCTCACAATAATCCAATGGAGCATGTTTAAAAATTATCTGACAGTAGCGTGGAGAAATATTATTCGGCATCAGTCATACACCATTGTGAATCTAACAGGTATCACGTTAGCCATGACAGTCGCCATTGTCCTATTTCTGATCGTTCGGTTCGAATATAGCTTTGATCACTATCATGTTAATGCCAAACGCCTCTATCAAATTAAGGGTCATGACAAATTCGGGGAGCCGCAATCACATGTCCCCCAAGGCGTGATCAAGGCATTAAGAGATCAGTTTCCAGCAGTCGAAAAAGCTGTCAATGTATTAAGATGGGATCCACGGGTAATAAGGGTGGGAACAGAGAACATAAAACAGACGAACACCTATTTTATGCATCCAGAGTTCCTGGAAATGATCGATGTGACATGGATTGAAGGATCGGTTGAACAGTCGCTATCTGAACCTTATCACGTGGTGCTAGACGAGCCGACAGCCGACAAGTTGTTTGGTAATGAAGATCCATTGGGAAAAATGATCCGCTATGATAACGCCATGGACCTGACCGTTAGCGGTGTAATTGAAAAGATGCCAGCTCATACTGATTTCCAGTTCCAGATGATTATGTCTTATCAGACGCTCACAAAGTACCAGCATCAATACGCGAATGAAGAACATTGGGGTGGCGGGGACTCCTGGTTTCATGGATACGCACTCATAAATGAGCCATCCGCAATAAATACGATTGAAAATCAACTGGCAAGGATGGTGGCAGTTCATAAAGACGATACCAATTATGCCAATTTCGAATTTCTTCCATTTTCGAAGATGCATTTTGACACGGATACAGATCCGTTTAACTATGTGATTCCGCTTTGGATGGTACAGGTGCTTATTTGTATTGCCATATTTATCATATTGATGGGAACAATCAATTTTGTTAATCTCGCGACCGCGCAAGCCACCACCCGCAGTCGTGAAATTGGTGTCCGGAAAGTAATGGGTGGTGGCCGTTGCTCGATCATTCAGCAGTTTTTCACAGAGACTGGCGTTCTGGTTTCAATATCTGTTTTACTAGCTTGTGGAATAGCGACGCTAGCAATGCCTTATGCTGATAATTTTTTTAATACCACTGTTACTCAAACTAAGGTCTGGAACGGGTCGGCGATAGCCTATCTATTGTTATTAATTTTGGTGGTCACGCTTTTTGCAGGTTCGTATCCGGCGTTGCTTTTGTCAGGCTTTAAACCAGCAATTATATTCAGAAATCAACTATCCATTTTATCCGGAAGAAATGTCTCTCTCCGCAAGTCATTGATTGTACTTCAGTTTGTCATCGCTCAGGTTATGATCATCTGCATGGCAATAGGTATCCAGCAAATTCGATTTTTTTATAATACTGAGTTGGGCTTCAACAAGGAGGCCGTAGTTACCGTCAATATGGCTTTCAGGGATAGTGTACTATTGCAGGAGCGGTTTAAACAACAACTCCTTCAGCATCCCGAAATTCAGGATGTGACGTATGCTTTAACATCTCCTTCCTCTAACCGAAACTGGTGGTGGGGAAACGTAACGCATCACCGTCTTCTGAACGGAGAGCAAACATTTCGTCTGCAATGGATCGACCACAATTATTTGTCGTTTTATGGTATTCCAATGGTAGCGGGAAGAAACTTTATACAAAGCGATACATCTCGCCTGGCGCTGGTCAACGAGAAGGCATCGCGTGACATGGGATTTGCCAATCCCCAAGAAGCAGTAGGGGAGACGTTAACATTCTGGGACAGTAACACAGTAACCGTGATCGGTGTGGTCAAGGATTATCATTCTCAGGGCCTGAAAGTGGAAGTCCCTCCTCATCTTTATATGTACGGCAACTGGAATTTCCAATTGGCCCAAATCAAAATAGATCCGGAAAAATCAGCATCGGCTATTTCATATATCGAAAAATATTGGCGGAAACTTCATCCGGATAATTATTTTGAATACAAATTTCTTACAGAAGAACTTAAATCATTTTATCAGGACGAGCATAAGCTCTCCAATTTTATTGTTTTATTCGCCCTGGTGGGAATAGTGATTGGATGCCTCGGACTATTTGGATTAGTTTCCTTCGTATGTGCCAAACGAAGCAAGGAGGTGAGTATTCGTAAAGTCCTGGGTGCTACGGTTTCAAATATCATTTCGCTGCTGTCGCGCGATTTTATTGTTCTCGTTTTCGCGGCATTCCTGCTTGCGGTCCCAATAGGGTGGTATGTAATGGATCAATTTCTCAATAGCTATACAAATCATGTTGAAATACATTGGTCGATATTTCTGATTGCTGGATGCATTACCCTTGCTCTTGCTTTGATAACGGCTTGTGCCAAATCCTTTTCCACAGCCATCATGAATCCTGCAGAGCGTTTGAAAAACGAATAATTCGAAACATCAAATCGGAAAAGAAACTACCATCAGTGAAACTTTCAAAGAACGGCTTGCTAGCTAGATACCGGTCGTTTTACCGGGTAAAATCCGGCATTAAAAAAGCTGCCGGATTACGGCAGCTTTTTAATAAAAAATCATTTTTAAAATGGTCGAATCTTTGTGGAAACCTTCGGCAAACCTGAACGATTTTTCTTTATTTCCTGAGGCAGTGCGACAGTCGGTTTCCTGCTTCCTGTCGCAGGTTCTGTGATGTCGGTAATATCTACAAATGCCCCCGCCTCCTTCCTGAACGTCTGGACAACCGCTGGTTCAGGAGCGCCGGTTTGATCCCACGCGTTAATATTTGCTATGGTATAGGTTCCTGGATATACGTCAAAATCGTCCGCAAACTCACCGTTGATAAAATCAACGAAATGTGCTTCAAAGTTCATTGGATCTGCCGTTCCGGAATAATACGTGTAGCTGGCACCAAAAGCAGCGTCTTGAATGATTGCGGGAATGAATACTATCTCAAGTTTCGGATCGACGTCAGGGTTTGTGGAACTTGCTACGAAATCAAGTTCGTTGATATTGTCACCTATCCAAAGGAATAGATCCATGTCTACATCCGTGTACGCATCGTCCCAAACCAGGGCAATGGCTTTGCCGTCCTCCTGATTCAGTGTTATTGTCATTACGGTGTTCGTTCCCAGCGTTACTCCAGTGCTGGCCAAAAGCGTTATCTCAATTTCTTCCGGATCTTCCAAGAGAAAATCACTGAAAATCTGGAATTGAATCACTCCGGATGTACCACCTTGCGGAATTGTCACCTGCTGCTGGCCACCTTCTATGGAAAAATCAAAAAATTGGGCAGGAATCTCCTCAGCTTCGCCGTAGATGTCATCTATTGCGAACCCTTGTCCATGGGTAAGTTGATATTGTACGGTTACTGCTTGAGGAGCAGGTCCACTTAAATTAACTTGAATTTCCAAAAGTTCGTCGTTGTCCGATTCTTTTATTTCTAATGTAGTCGTCGCAAAAGAAACCACCGTCTGGGGATCATCATCGGTTATAGTCACGACCGCCTCATCATCATTCGTAATGAGAACATCAGTACTGTTTACATCCTGCAACGATATTTCGATCGTCTCATTGCCTTCGTATATCGCATCATTCACAATGTCGATTTCAATTATGCCGCTGGTCTGCCCCTGTGGAATGTCTAACTCTCCTTCCGTTCCCACAACGCTATAGTCTGCAGGGGATACGGCCGTTCCGCCCAGGTCATATTCGACAGTGATATCAGTGGGAGCAGCCTTATCCAACACGATTTCAATCTCTACGGTGCCGCCGGCCTCAGAAATTGTGACCGTTTCGGTATTCACCGAAAGATTTGCGGGCACAAAGGGATCGTCATCATCTTTGCACGATGACAAACCCATGACCAGAATTGCAGAAAAGCAGCAGATCGAAAGCGTAAATTTTTGCATGACCGTATATTTTATTTGATTAAATCCAATCTATAATTTATGAATCTGTTGTGGTTATTCTAAGCAGATGTAAAGTTTTATTAGCGTGTGGGGATGTGCGCGTTATTGGTTGGCATCGATAAAGACGAAACTCCAGCCAGTACAAGGATTATAGAACTCATAGAGATTATCCTGTAGTTCAAAAACATAGGTATTATCGCCCTGGGTCAAGTGATTAAGGTAGATATTTACGTTGTCGATGTTGGCCGGCGTCACCGGGTTTCCGTAAATCTCTATATCTGGTGCGAATGCGAAGACGAGGTGATTATCCGTCAAAGTCGGGGTAAAAGACCTCAAAGCAAATGTTACGGTAGCATCGGGGTTCTGGATCAGAAAACCGATGGCGTAAAAAGGTGTTCCGCTACCGTCATCATAATTATAATACAACTGCATGGCCAGAGCCCCCGTAATATCCTGAGCGACTGTCTGAGTTGCCCTGAACCCTCCGTTGAAGATGTTTTCTATCGGGCAAATATGGAAATCGGACTGTGCGAAATTCTTCCCGCTCACATCCAACAGGCTGGTTTCAAATACGACGTCATCGTTTGCTGATGTCGTCCCTTCATAGGAATGAATGATCAACACATTCGCACAGGTAGGGATTGACCCCTCATTAAATGTTGAAAACCGGATCGCCTTTATGCTGATGTTGTTATTTAAGACTGTAGCGTTAAAAGGGGTGTCAAAGACCATAGAATCGCCTTTGATTATATATGGTGAAAGAAAATCAAGTTCCTGTGTGATCGACGTATTGGTCTTACGGGACGCAGCATTTATAGCGAGGATGCGGGTTAAGTCGTCAAGGACAACATACAAGATAACATCCCTGTCTTCGTACACCAATCTGAGGGAGGACGTAAACTTGTTAAAGTCATTGGCCATTGTAGTAATATTAGTGGAGACGGTGGGCCCTAGCAGATTGATATCGGTTGGGGAGGCCTCTTCGAACAGGAGTGTCGTGGGTGTTCCTGGATCGGTCTTGCTGGTGAAGACCAAAGCATTATCGGGAGTCTTGTTGACAAAATTGAATTCATACTCAGCTTGAAATGAGGCTTGCCGCTGTTCCAGCAAAAAGCTGAAGAAGGAATAACTTTCTATGATGAGTTCCAGACCTAACGAGCTGTCTATACGATAGGTTACCGTTTCATCAAAAAACTCCCCGTCATTGAAGCCCAAATCACTTTTTATGTTGACAGTGTTATCATCATTAAAATCCAGCAAGACATAAAATGAACCGGATTCGTCTTCTGGTCTGTATTTAAGTCTCCATCCATTAGCCGGAGCGATCAGATCTTGTTTGAGATTTGCAATGGCTTCGGCCACTCTTTCATCCGCAGTTTTTTCAAATATGGCAACATCATCATCGTTCTTACACGAGGTAATACCAATGAACAGTATCCAAATTACGTATAGCCCTTTTTTCATTAATTTAACCGATCTTGAATAATTGCTCTTACTTCTAATAGATCCACCCCTGTCACCTGGTCATAATGTGTTAAAACTGAGTTATACTTACTTCTTATAAGTGCCCTTCCCTCATTTCGCGCCACACAGTCTGCCGTAGTACAATTCGGTTCATCGTTTATATATGTTTCATAAAAAGCGGGGTCGTATAAAAGGAATGCGACAGTCTCTGCAAAATCCTCATTGAACGTACTCGTTGCGTAAGGCGAAACGAATCCTCTTTGTAGCGCCTCCTCATCGGTAAGATTATACCATGATCCCAGGGACGTGTATCCGTCGGGTGATATTTCCTGAAAACCCGTAGGAAGGTTATACCGCTGGTGTACGATATGTGCAAACTCGTGATAAATAGTTCCCAGTTGCCTGAAAACCCATTCTTGATTGTTGATATCTATTTGATTCACTTCGGTAAGAGTAATTCTCGCTCCCGCATCAGCAACGCCAAGGGTAACCGTTCCATCATCATTGAAAATTGGTGAGCCAATAAAAATTACCTCTGCGGGAACGTGGCTTTCAAAGAATCGTCGGCCATTCGGCACGTTGATGAAAGGTTCAACCCAAAATTGAGTTAGAAAATCCAGCATGGGTTCAACTACTTCCCGTTTTGCTGGCGCGACTCTCTTATTCTGATCAACATAGCGGTCGATGAATTTATATCGCACGGCTACCCCGTATTTGTCAATGAACGTGTTTTGAATAACAATATCAAGGGGGTCGGTTGATGGGGTTGCCGTCTTCACCGGACTTTCAACACCTTCATCCTCATAACACGACGTCACCACCAGGATTATTGACATCAATATGATTGATAATTTGTTTCTCATAGTTTCCTACTTAAGTTCATCTGGGATTGGGTTCTAATCCTCCTACATCAATCGCTGTCTGTGGTATCTGCAAGACTTTTCTCGGGTCCTCGGCTTCCAAAGTAATAGTGCTCCCATCCTGGAGCAAATGCTCTACGGGAATGTTATACCTCTTTATGTCGAACCACCTGAGCCCTTCGTGCATGAATTCTTTCTTTCGTTCGTCCAGCACGAAACTAAGGGTGGCAAGCTGGTTATTGGTTGTTCCATAGTAAGAGCGAAGCAATTGCAGTGTAAGGGGAGGGTCGCCTTCGTACCGTTTGTTGATATATAACTGAAGATCTGCAAGGGCTAAATCCAGCTGGTTTTGATAGACATAACTTTCGGCCCTGTTGAGAATGACCTCATCACCCCTGAACGCCGAAACGATCGTGTAGTTGAAACCTACATTCGACGTCAGACTAGAACGTTCAAAAAGGAATTCGTATTTGGCAAGTCCTAACCCATTTGACCCAAAGACATAAATCGGATATTCATTGCTCGTTCTGATATCCTCAGCACCCCAAGGGTTGTTGTCAAAAATAAAACTCAGCAAATCCTCGTCAGGCCAGTACCCCACGCTTACAACGGCATTCGTAACATTCCTGATCAACAGAAGATTGCTCTGGTCGTTGGGAGATGTCATGAGACGGACAAAGTCGTCGGTGTTGGCTTTTGTTTCGATGATCTCGGGGATATCCTTAATATATTCCACGGGATCCGCTCCCAACATTTCAGAACTGTATTTAATGCAGTTATCCCAATCTTCCTTGAACAAATAGAATCTAGAGGCGAAAGCGAGTGCTGCAGGTTCTGTAAAATGATATTTTCCCGAGTTTGCATAATACCGTCCGTCGACCAGGTCCAGTCCCTCTTCCAGGTCATCCTCTATTTTGTCATATACATCCTCAATTGTATCACGGGTATATTGCTTCACGAATTCTGTCTCAGGTTCACTTACATAAGGAATCCCCAGATCCTGAGCTGCAGTCTGCGGGTTGTAATCTTTCGCAAAGAGATTGACCAGCATAAAATGCCCATACGCGCGGGTCAGGTAGGCTTCGCCTTTAACTGCGTCCTTTAGGGATTTATCACCCGGAAGGTCATCGATTACAGCGAGTACTTCATTGGCGTGCGCAATGGCATCATAGGTATTAGTCCAAAAGAATGATGGTGTATCCTGACCTATCGCAGTCGATTCTTCCCAGTTGTACGCCTGGTTATGCTCGGGCTGTTTAAAAGTTCCCACTGTGAAAGCAACGTTATCGCCCATCCATTCCGTGAAGATATACGCTGCGCTGGTATAAGCATTAGTAAGCAACTGAGCTGCTTTTTCAGGAGTGTTGAGGTCCACGCGGTTGTCAGGAGTTTCCTCCAGATACTTATCGCAGCCGGCGAATATTGCCAAGGCTGACAAACACGCAAATTTTTTAAAGAATCGTTTCATACCCAATAACTTTCTAAAATCCTAATATGATCGACGTTGTAATCAATCTTGGTTGCGGCAGCGCCACGCCCCCAGCTGAGAAAAATTCCGGGTCCTGCCCGTTTAGCTTGTCGTCTGAATACAGCAGCCACAAGTTTTGACCCTCGACAGATAGTTGAGCATTTGTTGCCCCAATTTTCTGATACCATTTACCCGGAATATTGTAGCTCAAGCGAACAGATTTAAGCCTGATGTAATCACCGTCAGCCACTCTGACGGTGCTTTTGTTATATAGGTCGTATGCGCTTAACAAGTCCGCATTACCACCTTCCACGATTTGCTTGTCAAGAATGACGGGAACATTTGTGATCTGCTCATCGCCGGGCACCACCCAACGATTTATGAAACTTTTCGATAGGGAGTTAAAGTCAGTATATCGGGGATAAAATGCATCGTCGAGTCTAATTTTATAATCAAACTTGAACGACAGGAAAATATTCAATGAAAAGTTCTTATAGTTAAAAATATTACCGAAGCCCCCGGCGCCTCTGGGCTCAGCCGGGCCTTCATACTGGAGTATTTCCGTAAGATTTTCGCGATCCTGCAGATCGAAGTTGTATACAACCTCACCGCTGCCATCATAGAAGGTGGGAATTCCGCGGTAATCCAGCCCGGCAAATTTGGTGGAGAACAGCCCTCGGCGTGGTCCGCCCAACACCGCCGCACCGCCTTGAACAATGGCGTCACCTAGCCGCGGGTTAAACTCAAGTCGGGTGATCCGGTCTTTGGAGTAGCCAATGTTGAAGTTAGTGATCCAACTAAAATCCTTGCGGCTTATATTAACAGTGTTGATAGAAAATTCAAAACCCTCGGATCTCATGTCCGCATAGTTGCCATTCTTAAATGCGTTTCCTCCAACCCCGCTGGTTTGGAACAAGCCAATTAAGTCATAGGAGTTTCGTGCATACAGATCAATTGTGCCTGTGATGTCGTTGTTGAAAATACCATAGTCAATACCTACGTTAAATTCCTTTAATTTTTCCCATGTTAAATCGGAGTTCTCCAGATCCTGAATATAAAGATAGGATTCGATATCGGTCGGCCTAAGCGTAACGTCTGAACGGAGATTGAGGAGTGCACTAGTATTGGGTCCCAAATTGGCGGATAGCCCGTAAGTGGCGCGGAGTTTAAGGTAGTTCAGCCACGAGAACTTGAAAAACGATTCCTTGTCGAGGTTCCACGCTGCGCTTACATTCCAAGTGGGGAGATAACGGGCAGCACTGCTCTTTCCCAAGCGATTGGATCCGTCATACCGGACCGTCCCGTTAAATACATATTTGTCATTAAATGAATAGGCACCATTAAGAAAGAAGCCGGCAAATCTTTCGCGGTCGGTACCTATCTCAAAAATGCTGATCCCCTGACGATTTAGAAAGTCAATCATCAGCGGATCTGTTCTTACAACACCTCCATTTTCATATACCACCCCAATGCCATCCGCCCTTCGGCTAAGCCGGTTCGTATATTTTATTTCCATCCCACCTAATAAGGTTACCTGGTGAACAGAACTGAAGATTTGCGACCAGTCGATGCTATTCCGTACATAGAAGTATTCGAGTTCATCTTCGTCTACATTATTAAAGCCGCCTTCGGGCAAGACAACTTTAGGTAAAGCGGTCGGATCGTTTGGGTCCCTATATAGCAGCGTATTGGCATCCTGGATGTACTGGGTGTCATCAGCCCGGTACGCCTCTGCTTGATTTGATCTTTCGTGAATAACGTGCTCACGCTTTGTCGTGGCGTACCGTCCTTGAACGGTGCTCCTTATGGATAAATTATCCAGTATGCTGTACGTGAGATCCGCCTGCGTCGAAATATCTCCAACGTTAATATTAATGTAGTTTAGCTCCAGCTCCTGCAGAATGTTAAATGGCGCATAGTTCCTCCTGAAGAACTCCAGATTTCCACGTTCATCGTAAGGTCTAATAGCGCGACTTGTGTTAAGCGCATAGCTGAGAGGATTGATATCGAAATCGCGCCTGTATCTGCCTGTTATCGGATCAAAGTCCCTGTTTTGTGTGCCCGGCACCTGCTGATCTCGGTAATTTGCGGTAAGTTTAAGGTCCAAAGAAAACTTCTTGCCGAATAGAAAACTGTTTCTGGCCGTGGCTGAATAGCGCTTTACGTTGTCGGCGATGGTCTGACCGTTGTCGTTCAGAAAACTTAGCGAATAATAGCTGTTATACCTTTCGCTGCCTGATGTAAGACTTACAGAATGTTGCTGTTGTACAGAAAAGTCCTTAAACAGCACATCGAACCAATCCGTGTTGGCAGTTTCATATTGATTGAGAAATTCTTCGTTCAGGGTGCCGTTGGGACCCCAATCCAATTCGTGCTCAGAAATAAGCGCAAACATTTTTCCCAATGCTCCGTAGTTCTGCGCTCGCACCGATGTTGTAATGTCCACCAAACCCTTTTCGTGCAATTCTCTGTATATAGACATTTCATCAACAGAGTTCATAATATCAAACTGAGAATAGGAGGGTCTAAGGTGAAAGGAAATGTTGCCGGAATAGTTGATCCGCGTCTGGCCACTCTTACCTTTTTTAGTGGTGATAACGATGACCCCGTTCTTAGCGCGGGTTCCATACAGTGCAGTCGCAGAAGCATCCTTTAGCACCTGGTATGATTGAATGTCGTCCGGATTTAGCCCTGCAATCGAAGACGTGGTTAAGGTATTTGCGTTTCCTGTAATAATATCGTCTGCGCTTACATTATTAAGATCCTCAAGAATGACACCGTCGACCACCATAAGTGGTTGCGTATCACCGTTGATGGAAGTGTTCCCGCGAATGCGGATCTTTGGATTTGCACCGAATGTTCCGGAAACGTTATCTACCGTTACTCCTGCTACTCTTCCTTCCAGCATCTGACTGGCGTCGGACACACCTGTCATCCTCAAGTCCGACATCTTGAGATTCACTGATGAACCTGTAAATAATTTTCGTTCTACATCCTGAAAGCCGGTGATCACCACCTCTTCCAATTCTGTTGCATCGGGTTCTAGGTTAACGTTGATAGTCGAACGCTGGCCCACCACTTCTTGCTTTGTTACATATCCGATAAAAGAAAAGATTAATGTATCAGCAGGCGAGCGAACCAGGAGTTCAAATGTGCCTACACCATTGGTTATCGTTCCACGGCTAGTACCCTTAATCTGAATATTGACACCTGGAAGATCGGTGCCATCCTTAGCCGAGACAACCTTGCCAGAAACTTGAAGTTCCTGCGCTGAAATATCGAACAAGCTTCCAAAAAATAGGACTATCCCTGCGATTAAAAATTTATTCATTGTAGCTTAATTGAGCTAATTACCATCGTTTTAGGGTACTAAACCCTTCGTCTCATCACAGTACATCAACAGTCCGCTTTGGCTCTAATAAACAGCTAGTCCAAGGGCTCATGACCCGGAGGCACTGAATAGATAAAGGAATATGAATAGGATAGCATTAGTAAATTCTATTCATAGGCTATGTGTGTACATTCTCTAAAATTAAATATTTAACAAGAAAGAACAAGGTACAGTTTTTTAAATAAGACGTATGGCACATTTTATACATTCAAATGACCAAATTCCAGGATTTCTTCCCCAATCAACGTACAACGTCAACCTTGATTAATTTATATATAAAAGAGTAATTATCGGTAACTTTTTTGGTGTTACCCAGGCTGTTGCCGTCCTGGAAATATTTGCAGGTTAATCAGGCTAACGATTGAAAGAGCGAGGAGTGTTGTAAAAAATTGCGTGGCAAGTCAAACCTGGCCCACCATCTTTGTCAAGTGGCTGGGTGATGGCAGTCGGCCATACGCCGCCCCAAGGTTATCCAGCATGTGATGAGGTTTAGATGTGCCGGGAATAACACACGTAACCGCAGGCTGAGCCAATATGAATTTTAAAAAAAATTGTCCCCAACTCTTGCAATCAAACTCCTTCGCCCATACTGGTAGCGTTTTCCCCTTAACACGGCTAAACAATGTGCCGTCTTCAAAGGGTTGGTTTATTATTACTGCTACTTTCCTTTCCTGCGCTAACGGAAACAGTCGCTCCTCTGCCTTCCGGCTCACCAATGAGTAGTTTATTTGTAGAAAATCCAGAGGTGTACTATTAAGAATTTGTTCTATGGATGAATATGCACCCTCTGTATAGTGTGTAATGCCAATATATTTGATCCTTCCCTGTTCTTTCCAATTTTGCAACGTCTTGATATGTGTTTTCCAGTCAACAAGGTTATGTATTTGCATCAAGTCGATTTTACTTCTCTTTAATAACGCAAATGAGTTGTTCATTTGTTCGATACCCGCCTTTTCTCCATTTGTCCAGACCTTCGTGGCAATGAATAATTTTTGGTTGAGATTTAATTCTGTCGAAAGGTCTCCGACGACCTTTTCTGAATTTCCGTACATGGGTGAACTGTCCACAACGCTTCCGCCATTGTCGATGAGAGTTTTCAGCACTTCTTTCAGCGGTGCTCGGTCGCTCTCATTTTCGCCAACGTCGAACGTTTGCCATGTACCCAGTCCTACAACTGGTATTTTTTCATTCGAGGACGGTATGGCGCGTTTTAGTATGGGTCCTTCCATGGAAATATTTCCACGGGTAAACGACAGTAAACCCAATGCCGAAAGTGAATGGAGGCAGGCTCTTCTGTTCATGCAATGAAGTTAGTAAATTAGCCCGAGTAGTTAATAGTTTATCCGTTATCAGTTAATCGATGAGCGGGAGCGGGGATGGGTGTGATGCAGATGAGGGTTCTTGATTACCTAAAGGTCTCAAAATTCAATGAACTCTTAAATTGTTTGGAGATCACACCCTTTATGTTGCTGTCACTTTTCACTTTTCACTTTTAGTTTTACTTATCCTTTTTCATTTTTTAAAAATCAAGAAAAAGCGAGTTCCTTCGTTGAGCTCTGAAGCAACTCTGATCCTCCCGCCATGCATACTCATGATCTGCTTGGAAAGACTTAGCCCAATACCCGATCCGCCTTTTTTTGTGGAGAAGAATGGCACGAAGATCTCTTTTATTTCCTTGTCTGAAATACCTTTTCCAGTATCTGCCACTTCCAGAATCACCGAACGGTCTTCCGCATAGGCGCTCACTGTTACTCGTTTTTGAATACTGTCCTCCAATGCGTGCATACTGTTCTTCGTCAGATTTATTAGCACTTGTTCAATGAGCGACGGATCGATCTTCAGTTCGAGGTTTTCATTTTCTAAGACTATTCTGAGTTGAATGGACTTTCGCGCCAGCTCTTCCCGCATTAAAACTTCGAGGTTGGAAAGAAAGTTTTTCACAATCACGGTTTGGATTGCAGGCTTCGGAACACGTGTAAGCTTACGGTAGTTTTCGACAAAATCAAGGAGTCTTTCGCTTCTTTTTTGAATGGTACTCAATGAAAAGCGAATGTCTTTTATCGTTTCTTCCTGAAGATCATCGCGCGACCGTTGATTTCCTGACCTGTCTGAGAGCATTCCCTGCATCGTTTCACTTAGCGATACAATCGGCGTTACAGAGTTCATAATTTCATGAGTCAGGATGCGGATGAGTTTATGCCACGCTTCAATTTCCTTTTGCTCAATTTCGGAATTTATATCCTGTAACGTAATGAGCTGATAAGGCTTGTTGATCATTAACACACTGCTGACTTCGACGGCAAGCATTTTTATACCTTTACTTGACTTGAGCTCTACCAATCTCTTTCCATCTTCTTTTAATTCCGACGCGAGCGCGGGATTCATCTGTTCGAGGACTTTCCAGTTGCGTACTCCTTTCATATCGAGAATTTTTTCAGCGACAGGATTGATGAGTATAATATTTTCATGCATCACAGAGATGATGCCGATCTGGATTTGATTGACTAACAACTGGAGAAATTGGTATTGTGCCTCCTTTTCTATCTTGACCTCACGGTATGACTGGATAATATCAATCATACTGGACTGCAAAGCCTTGAAAGTCTTTCCCATCGGCCCCTGATTGAATGTAATAGAGAAATCCGAGTGTTTCACGGCAATGAACAGCCTTGTCAGCTCGCGGTTCGTATGATTGATGAAGTGGATTAGTTCCCACACCTGAACAGCTAGGATCAGAATAACAATGATCTGATTGAAAAAAAGCCTCATGTCTCCAAAAATCCAGGCAAATACGAGTGCATTAATGATTATTAATGAGATGCGTACGATTGCCTGTATGGAGAAGCGTTTCATTTAGTTGTTCATTATTCAATGCGAATTACTCATAGTCATATCGTGCCTAACGGCACTAGGCAAATTACGTCTTTCGTCTTTCTACCAATATATCGTCCCTATCGGGACTCGTGCACGATTCAAAAGTTCCTTCCTCTTGTACTCACCATAAGGTATCCAGACCTAAAGTTATCTTTACAAATCAGTGGCTATTCATTATTCATGCGAATTACTCATAGTCATATCGTGCCTAACGGCACTAGGCAAAATACGTCTTTCGTCTTTCTACCAATATGCCGTCCCTATCCGGACTCGTGCACCGATTCAAAAGTTCCTTCCTCTTGTACTCAC
>JAICGJ010000150.1 GCA_025923195.1 Chryseolinea sp. | reverse complement strand
CGCCATTATTAGAAAGATTTTTGCAAACTAAAATGCCGTTTATCAGTAGCAAGGTGAACTTTAATTATTTGGTTCACCTTGTTAAAAGCGTTTCTTGAATTTTGTATTAAACTTTGTTTAAGAAAGTCACAACCGGAACACCAATGACTCCGGCTCTTTTTATAGCTTCCTGCCTTTCCGGGTCACTCATTAGAATGTCATAGAGTTCAGCGTTGGGAGCTTCATAAATCATCGTTACATCATTGGGGTTTTTAACCGAGGTATAGAGCCCAAGAAGCTTAGCTCCTGCTTTTTCAACGCTGGGCTGATCTGCATCGAATACTTTTTTCCATTCCGCGAAGTCTTTGACTTCATGTTGGATGATTGCAGTTATCATTTTTTTTGGCTTTTTTTATTTTCTCCCTACTCATATGGCTTTTCGGGACTCGCCCCGTTTTTTTTTAGTGTTCGCTGGTCTCCACTTTGGTTTAATAATAATACAAAAATCATTTTTAGAACCCAAGAGGTTGTCCTATTGCTTGTTCTCCTCCCTATATAATGCATCGCTTCATTAACTTGCCCATGACGTTTGAGCATTGGCAGTTGCGGGAATAAAATGCGCATCACTGTCCCACGAAAGCAAAACGTTATTTAAAAACTAAAACTACAAGCTTAAACTGACCCCGCCTTGATTATGCACTTTGTTGGCGCTGCCCCTCTACCGTCTCTTTTTGTGAGTCCACCATTCAATTAATTCATCTGCCTGTCTGTCGTCAGCCATTGGGCAATTATAGAGTCCAAACTTAAGCGCTACTTCTTCCTTATATGCAACGATCAGTTTTATCGCATATCCACCTAGCTGAGCAGTGTCAGTATTTCGGATAGTCACTTCTAAATTTGAAAAGCTTCAAAAATTCCAATGGTGTAAAGTCCTTAGGTTTGAGAAATCCACTATTGTTTTGAGCGATATTCTTTTCCGGTTTGCAGCAGAGGAAGAATAATGCCAAAGGGAATACGAATAACTTAAGCTTGCTCATTGTCTTTAAAGGGTTGCCGCCAACGGTTCGGGTATTGCCGAAGGCGGGGATTTTCAGCAGCACTACCGCTGAATAGAATTACTAAAGTTGAATTACTTCCGTCAGCCCAATAGCATTACATCGGACCCGCTTTTGGTAATTCCTTATTGGTGGCAGTTAATTTTCACAATAGCCTTTCTTTTCTTCCGATAAGCCCGATAACGACATTTCAGGAATGTTATTACACTTTATAATAATGTCGTCTATTTTATCTTACTCGTCTGAAGTTTGCATAAAACTTTGCTTTTATGCTTCATTTTTTAATATTATATCTCAACTGTCTAATTTCACTTATCTGTATAATAGGCTGAATATTAGTGTAGTTTTTTATATCATTGATAATTGTATCTATGTTTTGTGCTATCGCTTTATTATATTCTGTAACATCATAACAGTAAAAATAACCTATAGCCACAAAAGGCACTTCATCATTTGGTGTTCCGCCAGCTACGCCCTTATCAATTTCATAAAATTTTAAATTTTTGCCTAATAACCCAGCTACCAATGGCATATGTGTTTTTTCATAATAGTCCATGTCAAAGGTTTTTCCTTCTCCATTCGGATAAAGTATTGCTACCTTAAACATCCCAGTTTCCGGGTTGGGTACATGTTTAAACTGACTGGATTTGCAACTTATCAAACCAATAAAGGCGACGTATAGCGAGAAGAATTTTATTTTGGTCATATCAATTAGCGTTAAATATTTTTTTTGTTTCATCGGTCTGCTTAATTGCCATCAACGACCCGAATATATAATGCGTGCCTCTCAATAGAAGCTTCATCATTCCAGTCGTATGCTCAATGTAAATCTCCACTCGCGGCTGGATGCGCCAAGCGTAATCTCAATATGACTCACCCAATGATGCTTACCCGATACCTTACCTGTTATGGCATTAACTGGCAGTTGATCTTCCGAGTCATGGTCGTACGGTTGCGTCACATCCAAATGTAACTGCCCTTCTTCTTTGTTAATGTCATCAGGCAGACTTTTACATTGAATCCATTCTCTGACCAGATTTCCCGAAGCCTTTCAAATTCGATTTTTATTTTTCCCTAGTATTCCTACGGTTTTCTGAAAAATCACAACAAGCATGCGCGACTAACTGAGCTTCGTGCAGAAATGAGTTTGCCTCCGGCACCACCGAAGGTAGAATACCCTGCAACAACGCAACAACGCATGCTGGAAAAATATGGTAAGGATATCCGTCGCTGTCCGAAATGTGAAAGAGGCACGATGCTGCTGATGGAGACAATCCGGCCATATTATGATTACCGGGTCTGCAAAGCTTCAGGGCGAGCGTGGAAAGTGGCCTGAACAATAATCAATCGCCCTTAGAACGTGGATAAACCGTACTATGAACGGATGCATGAACGGTTGAAAGGAAGTTATGCACGGAAGATGAAGAAGCTCCGCATAGTACTGTTGAGCCGGTTCTTGGAAAGTTAATCAACTTTATGGGTATGCGCATGATCAATAGCCGTGGCAAACTTGCCAACAATTGAGTGATCAGCGCTGCTATCGCTTCTAACATTAAGAATTGTTGGTTGTAACTGAAAAATCAAAGCCTAGCCCGACTTATCAACAGAACTATCAACATTTTTAAAACACCGTGATTAAAGGGAAGTCGTGCAACAGGTACCTTTGTTGTCCACAATCACCTACTTTTGCATTAGCCGTATTTGTTAAAATTGATATATTCGTAATAGGTTAGTTTTCAATGAGTTTTAGCAGTCTAGTACAGATAGCCATTTCGTTTCGGAGTTCCGCACAATTCGGAGGAACTATGGGTAGACACATCATTACCTGTGCGTCGTACTTCGGCCTGATATCCCTGTGGTTGTGCTTGGTCAATCTCGCAGCAGCCCAGGTCGATCAGGAACGTGCCGAAACCTACTTCAAAGAGGCCGCCATCATCTGTCAACGCGATAGTGGACGACTCTGGGGAATCTCTTTGTGCGGGCCGATGGTGTTCGCCGACGCGCGGACGCGAACACTCGCGACAAATCAACCTCATCCGGCAGGCGACTGGCCTCGAGTTCTTGGTTTCACGAATGCGCCGCTCGAGTGGGGTGGCTCGCGTTGGGCCGCCTACATGTGGGACTTCACGACGGCCCTGCCGACTCCGCGCGCACGGCGCGAATTCATGTTGCACGAGCTGTTTCACCGCATTCAACCAGACCTCAAGCTGATAACGCTTACCGGACAGAACGCGCATCTGGACGCGGTTGAAGGACGAATTTGGCTGCGGCTCGAGTGGCGCGCACTGTCGCGCGCGCTCGATCAGTCTGGTGAGGACCGTAAGCGCGCGGTAAGCGATGCGGTCGCCTTCCGATTGGCGCGCCGTTCGCAGTTTGCCAATGCCGCGGAGAACGAGCGCGTTGAAGAAATCCGCGAAGGTCTCGCTCAATACACCGGCATCGTCGCTACTGCCGACTCGCGCGCTGACGCAGTCGCCAGCACGATCGAGCATCTGGCCTCAGCCGAACAGCAGGAGACGTATCTGCAGCAATCCTATGCAACCGGCACGGCGTACGCGGTTCTTCTCGATGACGCGTCGGCGGATTGGAGGCGCAGCGTGCGCAGCGACTCCGATCTCGGGCAATTGCTGATGGCGGCATTGGACGTCACACCCTTTCCGAATGTGGTAGAAGCCTCGATGCGTTACGGTGGCATGGAGATCCGCGCTGAGGAACAGGCGCGCGAGGAGCGGCGTAAGGCCCTGGTGCGCGAGCTGCAGAATCGCTTCGTTGATGGTCCCGTACTTCTCGTTCCGTCAGGCGGTGGCGGGACTTTTAATGCACAAGGAGCCACACCCATTCCCGGAGCGGGGACGGTGTACGTCTTGCCGTACCGTATGAGCGGTGACTGGGGGACGTTGGAGGCGATGGAGGGAGTCCTGATAAACGACGATGGCTCGCGACGTCTGCCTGGCCCGGTCCACATCGACGGCGCCACCCTCACAGGGGATGGCTGGAAGGTGACGGTTGCCCGAGGATGGAGTGTGAGCGCTGGGCCTCGGTCCGGCGATTACCAGATTATTCGCGACCCAAGTAGGTGAATCGGCAACACCAAGCAGGCGCGCTTTCTAACACCCCTGCACCGGACGCCGTCTCGGCGCGGGTGAGCGCGAAAGTTCTACAATATCAAATCCATCTTCATTCAAAAGTAATTGGCCATAACGCCTGTCCACATAAGCAGCAGCGTATTTGAAACCGCGTCACTGAGTTAAGTTAGTTGAAATCTTTCACCTTAAAATATCCAAGCCGTTGCTTATGTATTTTGTTGGGCTGTTACCGTCATTGCAGAATCTGTTTCTTTACATTCTCAACACCTTTTCCATGTGCAGCAAGTTTGATAGGAACAGTAAATATCGGTCCCGCTAACTTTGTCAACAAATTAAATTCAGAGGTTGAATAATTTCGTTTTCAAATGGTTTTAAAAAAATCCATGGTTAAGTCATCCTACTTTTCCGTCCAGGAGAAGTTTATTCCATGATGTTTTTTGTTGCTCGCTGATTTTCCAGAAGTTGTTGTTCCATTTTTATGTTTAACTAGGTTCCATTATTGGATGATAATGAATTATCCTGCTGTTACGGGGTCAATAATTGTGGAAACGGTGCTGATAACATTGGCAGGAAAGCCGCTTTGCTTGGCATGTTCACGAACCATTTCTGCATTCGGTGCATTGTAAACGCAATAGATTTTATCATCGGTTACATAGCTGTGAACCCACTGAATTTGTGGACCCATGTTACTGAGCACACCGCATGAATGTTGTGAAACCTCTTTTAATTTTTCAGCTGTCCACCTTCCTGCTCCGGGTATTTCTCTTTCAATTACATACTTTTTCATAATGCTGATTTTTTTTATTGCCTACTCTGGTCGGTTTTCGGCTCCCCCGAGTCGCAGCTACTGTTGCATTGACGATGTAAATATGTGATGGAGAGAAGGTAAGGAACGGTAACAATGTTACTTTTCTCTGTAACAAATGTTACAAATCTTTCAACAACTTGATTTGATTGCGAAAAAGCAGGAGGCGCTTTTCATTTTCAAGTTTTTTGAGCAGGCGCGAAATTACAACACGGTTCGTTCCAAGTTCGTCAGCGATCTGTTGGTGCGAAAGATTTATAAGAGACGAACCCGATAATTTTGCCTTTCCTTTAATAAAATTCAGCAGTCGTTCGTCCATTTTTTTAAACGTAACGTCATCCACACTTTTAATGATGGTCATGTATTCGCTCACGATGGTTCCCATCACAAACTTTTTCCACGATGGATATTTCTGCATCCATTCTTCCATTACCGGAACAGGAACACACAGCATACTAAGGTCTTCTTCGGCAGTTCCTTTTACCTGGCTTGGCTGTGACATCATGCCACAGGAAAATGTCATCGCACACCCTTCGCCTGCCCTTACATAATACAACAGTAATTCCTGCCCGTCTTCGTTTTCTCGGCTCACTTTAAGGGTGCCGCTAAGCATCAAAGGAACTACAGCGATGGATTGCCCCGTTTTGATTAGCCCCTGTCCCGCACTGGCAGTAAACACCATTGATTTTTCCTCTATTTCATTGAGTAATGCCGATTCAAATACCGGGGAGTAAATTTTTCTGAGTTCAGAATTTTGGTCAGGCTTATTCAAGGAGTTGGTCTAATAGGTTGTTCAATGTAATTTCACTAAAATAGTTTATTTAGTCAATTTCAGGTGAGATGTACACAAGCATTTCCCAACGTTTCTGATATAAGGTGTTCGGCTAGTTTTGTTAAAGGAGGAACGGCTGACAAACAAGACGTACACGTCTTGTCCCCTTTGACCTCTCAGTTTGACTTCCTCAATAGCTTCAACTTTTCTGCTTCGTTTGAGGATCAGATCTGGTTCGACGGTGCTGTTCGATTGGGAGATCTCGAGTTTCAACCTTTCCCAAAGTAGCTTTGACCCTTTTACTTGACCTGCCGTTTCGGAGTTCCCGCTATTGAAGCTGTTCTCTTCTGCTCTGGCGTGGAACCCATGAAAAGAAAAAGAAATATTGTCAAATGCTTCCTAAGAGAAACTTGATGCATGAGATCTTACACATTAGCCAGAACAAAATGTGATTAAAGGGCAAGCAGCAGGTCATTTTCTAGTTTCTTGTCACCGCTACAAGAGAATAATATTATGAGTGTCAAATATTTGAAATCGTAAGTCTTCATGTCGAAAAACAATTGCGCCAGCGTTTGACAAATTGCGAAGGTGGTGTTTAATTGCACTTACTTGTCCTACCGCACAAAAGTAAATTAACTGAGCGAACTTTCATTTTATTACGGTCCCGCTCCCCTGCGGCAATTTGTTGTACCAGCATACCCTTTTGTCTGTCCGCATGTCCACCGATTTTTTATTTGTCCTTGTCAATGATGCATTCCACCACCAAAATACCGGTGAAGAATAAACAAAATGACCAGAATAAATAGTCCAAGAAGAACATAGAGTATTTTACTTTTTTTTGTAATGGGTTTGTTGTCTGCCCGTAATTGGTTTTGTTCACGCAGTCTTCGCTGTCCGTATGATGTCAGTCCCCACGGTTTGTAAACTGATATTGTTGTGATGGCAATCAACACAAGCAGTGCGAGAGCCGCTTTATACATAATTTCCACTCGAAGTCCATAAAGTTCGGTGCTTGCGAACGCTGATGCTGTCTGTGCAAGATAGCCGATTTGATTTGTGTGCAGCAATAAAAGAACTGTGCAACCAATGGTCAATATTAACTTTACAAGTATCCACCAATGTTTGAACAGTCCCCAAGGTGTGCAAAGTGCTTGAATTAATCCAGTTAGAAGAGAGCCGGTGTTAGAAGGAATAATTACCAGCCAACAACTCAGCCACATTGCAATGTATGCTGCACTCATAATTTTATTGTCAGCGGTTGTCAGTCCGACAAGAGCGTGTGTTAAAAAAACTGCAACCGCACCAGCCCATCCGACCGAAAAAATAATGTGAGTTGTCAGCACGAATTTTTGCAAACGAGGTGTCAAGGTAAAAGTCATAAGTTTTTATTTTTTGATTGCCGGTGACTGGCTGTTGTCAACTCTATTCATATTAACTCACGGAGTATCAGTTTCATTAATTACACGAGTCCAGAATATTCTACCTCCAAAGTTTTCCGAGAGGATCTGTGTACCCTGCACCTTTTGGTAAGCTGTTTTGTATTATTACGGCTATTCCGCTAGAACCAGTGTACTTAGATTCAGTATCAATATACACGTAAGAATAATCGGTCAGTGTTTTTGTCTTTTGTCCTTTCTTGTAAAAGACGTGTCAACTCGATACCAGCTGTCCTTTTCTGTCGGAAAAGTCTGTCCTATTGCAGTTAAGCAGATCGTCAATAGTGTGAAGGTAGTCAATAGTCTCATAAGTTTGTCACCAATCTGTGCTGAAGGCTTGCGCAACGTTTGTATTTAATGCAGTTCGGGGGAGTAGGACGGCTTAAGATGAAGCGCAGCAAAATGTTAAGCCCGAGCATCTCCAGGCTGTCCTCACGTTACTGAACTAAATTAAGGGATTACTTTTAGTACCTCCACCGAACTCTCGTATTGCATAAACACTTTGTTTTGCATTCGTGTTTTTTTTTGTTTATTTCATTTTTTTACTCGTACCCATTATCCAATACAGTCCATTCTCTTTCCTTGGATAGTTAAAAAATGTTCGACATAATTTTCTTTTTCATTAATCTTTAAGAACGTAAGTCCGGGCTCTAGTCTTTCCGTCTACTTAGAGAAGAAGTCTCCAATCGTCTTGGCAACCTCCTTCGGGGCAGTCCGTTCGATACCGAAGTGGTCGAGTTGGGGGAATACCTTCGTCTCACAGCGTGGGATAACCTCAGGAAGCCGCTCAATCACCAAATCGACCGCCCTACTGTCACTGCGGCCACCGTACAGGAGCAGAACGGCCGCAGATACTTCACGATAATTCGTATAATGCCCGTCGAGTCTGGCGATCTCCCGCCATTCGCGCAAATTCTGCTGTAGAAGCCCAAGCATCTGTTTGGAGTCGGGGTAGCGAACAAAGAAAAGACGCAGCATCAACTTCATCAGCCAGGCCGGGAGCTTCGCCAGACGAGCGGGAGCATCCGCCAGAGTGAACTCTACTAAAGCGTCGAGGTTCCTATTCTCCGCTATCTTCTTCTCGTAGCCTGGCATCCAGTAAACCGGCATCGAGCCGTCGATTGACACTCCGGGTTCATACAAGGCGATCTTTGTGAAGGCATTGTTGGTTCGAGCAACCTCCAAGGCAATCAGTCCACCGTAGCTGTGGCCCACCAAAAAGCTTGCGCTTGTCTCCCGGTGCAGTGCGAGCACATCATCAATTTCCTTTTGAATGCCGTAGCCATCGCCTTGCGGGCCACTCCTGCCTCGACCGCGGCGCTCCAGGGTATGGACGGCGAAGTTGTCTGCAAGGGCTGAAGCGAAGGCAGCATAATCACTCGCCATCGAAAGAACGCCGGGGAGCACGATCACTCCCGATCCCATGCCCATCGAGAGGAAACTGACGATCGTTCCATCCTTGGAGATCACAGTACGCGTTTCACCTTTTCCGTCGCGCGAGCTTGTCTTTGTCATGTCATTCCTCCTTGAGTGTGATTATATTTCGAATGAAGGCAATACACGAATAGGCCACTATTACCATTGAACAATTTATTCGTACAACGGTGTTTTTTTCTCATAACCCCCACGGCTAGCTAAAAGCAGTTGGGTTTAGAAACTGCTTCACTGTCGACGTTGCAAAATTAAAATTAGTTATAAAACTTCCTTATTACCACCGAGCCCTCGAATTGCATTTAGCTTTGTTGGCGGGTTGTTTTTGCCACCTTTGTTCGTGACTTGCAAAAGGCCGGTATTCTTACAGGTGCCCAACCCTCCCCATGCTGAAATTTATCGTATTTGTATTTTTTTTAACAGGCGGTTTCGAAGATGTTAACAGACAGGAGATTGAATGAGTCTGTTAAATGTTTAAGTGCGTCGAAAAACATGAGTTTAAAGAATCTGGTTTGACGAAATTTTATAAATCAAAATATCTCTCACCATTCGTATATCCGGATGAATAAGTGATTTATTGCAATAAGTGGCTGCTTCAAAATCATCAATATTAGTGGAGAGAAATGAAACATCAGGCAAAATCGCTGAGAGCTTTGTTATGATTTGCTTTTACAGCAGTGCTTTTTGCTCAGCAGTTCGTCCCTGCGTGTATAGCAATGGATATATACAAATTTGATTTTGCCTTCACCTAGTTGATAATATTGATAGGGGCGGAGCCTGACTTTCACATCATTGATTGCAAATAATCCCGAAGCATTGGCCACTCCAAACACGGCCGTCATAATTTCATCAGACGTTCATTGTTTGATGATGTCTTCGGAGCAGTCAATGATGAAGTGAGGCTTCAATCAATTTTTATGTATTGAAACAATAACGAATGTCGGGTTTATATATAACCATCCAGCGAAGAAGGTCTTATCCAAATTATGAAGTGGGCACATGTTCCTTTGCCGGATAGTAAAGAGATGAAAGTATTCATGAGTTGTAACATCACCTAACAATCTCACTAACCAGGATGATAGGACTAATATTTGTATAATTAGGGATATCTGATCTTATGGAATCCCTATTTGGTCCGATAGCTGCCTGATAATCGCTTAGGTTTTTTACATAGAAAGTGCCAATTGCTAGAAATGGTAATGGCGTGTTGGGAATACCGCTGGCAAAGCCTTTTTCAATGGTGTATTTTACCAAATTTGACCCTAAAAACCCTGCTACCATAGGCATGTGCTTGGTTTCATAATACTCCATATTAAAGGTCTTGCCTTCTGCAAATGGGTACATGACGGACACTTTAATTAATCCTTTTTCTACTGCCGAACTGCGCTTTTTAGCTTTGGCAGATTGCTTTTCTTGACTAAATGCTGCCATACATGTGACCAGAAGTAAAACCGATAAAATGAATTTAAATTTCATGATTAATTTTTTTAGTAATGGAATTTTAAGTGACAAAATTTCAATTTAAAGCCTCATAATGCGAATGTCATGAAAAATCCTATATTCGAAAAACGGTATTTTTCGATGAAAACAATCGATAAAACCGATTTAGAGATATGGAGTTGAGACAGATTAAATACTTCCTTAAGGCAAAGGAATTATTAAATTTTACCGAAGCTGCGAAGATTTTAAATATCAGCCAGAGTACATTATCGCAGCAAATTAAGCAGCTTGAAAATGAATTAAATGTGCCATTGTTTAACCGAATTGGCAAACGAATAATCCTCACCGAGGCAGGGGAGATGTTCAGTGAGTATGCTTTGCAGAGTTTAAATAAAGCGAACGAAGGATTATTGCTCTTAAAGGATTTGAACAATATAAATACGGGAAAAATTACGATTGGTGTAATCTACTCCATGCGAATCCTTTTTGTCGAAGCATTGATAAAGTTTGCCGAGCAATACCCCAATATCAAAATTCAAGTCGTTTTTGGTACGACGAAAGACCTTCTCGAAAAACTCAATACGCATCATTTTGACTTTGTTTTGACATTTCATGAAAAGGCTAAACACCCTTATCTGAAATACCAAACACTTCTAACCTCAAATATGGTATTGGTAACAGCTAAAAAATCGTGGCTGGCCAATAAAAGGAGTATTTCGCTTAAAGAAGTTGCTAAACTTCCATTGGCTCTGCCTTTCAGCGGTTATAGCACTATTCAATTTTTTGTGGATTCGTTCAATCAAAAAAATCTGAATCCTAATATTTGTATGGAAATAAATGACATCCCTACTTTATTTGAAATTGTAAAGACAGGCCATTGGCATACGATTTTGAGTAAAACCAGTGTAAACGACCCCAATGTAGTAGGTATCCCCATTGAAGGAAAAAATATGAGGCGAACTATAATGATTATTTCACTCAAAGAAGCCTACGAAAAGAAAGCCGTAAAAAAATTTTGCGAACTACTGAAGGGAATTGGAGAGTAGAAATAAACCGAATTGAGGTTGCTGCCAACGTGACTGAGTTCTGATGGTTTCTTAGCACAACCCAAGGCCAGAAGAAGCGTCAACGAGGTTATTGATAGCCTCATTATTTTTTAAGCTTGCCTCTAACGATCAAGTATAAGCTATTACATATAAGCGTAGTGCTGGTTGTGGAGTCAAAAGCTGCCTCTCTGCGCAATTTTTTTTGTAAACTCAAAAAACTCAAATTTTACCCTTCAGTCCGCATCACGCTTATACGATGTTAGAGGTTCGTTGTTTTTTCGTTTGTCGGTTCATAGTAAAGCGTTACTGCACCACCACTAAAGGTTTTAGTCTTTATGAGTTTAAGAATAGTTCTGTCGTTTATATTTTCAAATAATGGCAAACCGCTTCCTGCAACAACAGAGTGAACACAAAGTTGGTATTCATCAATCAAATTAAGGTTCATTAGCTGTATAATTAAACTCCGACTGCCAATTAAAATATCTTTACCCGATTGTTGTTTGAGTTGTAAAACTTCTTCTTCAATAGCTTGACCTGACAATCTTGCGCTGTCCCATTCTACATCTTTCAGCGTATGCGAAAAGACAATTTTTGGAATTTTGTCTATAGCAATAGCAAAGTCATTCATTGATTTTTCATCTGAAGGATTTTCTAACAGAGTTCGCCAAAATTCCATTAGTTGATACGTTGTTCGGCCATATAGAATCACGCCTGCCTGACCTAATAGTCCCGTATAATGTTGATGTATTTCTTCATCGGGCAGGCCTGCCGTATGATCGCAAAACCCGTCAAGTGTCATATTGATTGCTGCAATTATCTTTCTCATATCTGTGTTTAATTGTCATTCATTGTTGGTTATTTCCGAACATCTTACAATGACCGCTGACGTTTTGTGTTTATGACGTTGTGGTGCTAAAACTATAAACGTCAGACCTATAACAGAATGACATAAACACTTTTGTTAGCGGGAGTGCATTACTTTGTCATAGAGACTTTTTAATTGAGTGTCACCGAAACCATAAATGCTTTCCCGATTCCAAAATTCTTTAAACACTTTATTAAAATCTGTAGAAATATTATTTGTAATGTCTTCAATAACTTTTTCAGGTCTTCCTTTTGTGCCATCTTTTGGAAAGCGGTCAACGTGCGCCTTTACCACTTCTTGCAGATACGGAAAAGCTAAAGATTGATGCTTTGAGAGAGTTGCCAACTCTTCAAGGCTACCGTTTTTGTAAGCTTTCCACAACTCTTTCCCGAAATTTATATCGGCTTCACTTAAGGGAATTCTATCCGCATAACAAACTTTAAGTTCATTTGAATTTGCCCGTCCAAAGCCATTCCAAAATTGTTTGCTGGTTTTGTCTAAATGAGAAGTGTAAACAGCAAAAACTTTTCTCTTTATTGGCAAACTATTGATAATTGAAATGACAAACCACATGTTTACTTGACAAAACAAGTCATACTCAAACCAAAGATTAAACTCTGAGTTATCAGGCGCATTCATTATTTTTTCAAATTCTTTTACAACAGAATTATTGTATTCGGTTTCGTTTATTCTCATGTATTTGGCTCTTGATTGCCAAAAGTCATGGAGGTTATCGCCTGATAATTCCCCGTCAATAAGACCTTCTCTAACAACAATGATCTCCCCTTCAATATTTGCGTCTGGAAAACTATAAGCAAGGGAGTCACCGTTTAAAATATTGTACACCATAACTGTAAGGTTTTGCATTACCGCAGACTTTTGCATGTGACGTAGTGCGGAATAGGAGCTTTAGCGACCTGCTACGCTCTGTCCCACGACACCAAACGAAATTATGAAACTAAAACTACAATGCAACACTGAACCAGCACTATGGCACATGCATTTTGCTGGTGGCTGTGTGGATTTTTCCTCACTTAGTTCGTAGCCTGCGCGATAACGTTGTCAAAATATTTTCCAAATTGTTCATTGACATTTTAAATCCTTCTGTGAAGCCCATTTCAATCATTTTCTCCATACGAGCAAGCGATTCATTATAAATAGTAATACTGACTTTTGTCACCCGATAGCCATCGGGTCCGTTTTGTTCGCTGAAAGTGTAATCCCAATGAGAACCCGGCAATTCAGGGTTTTCATCTTTGTCTGCAAATGCATTAAACATTTTGAAGTTGGTTTTTGGGCTGATGGAAGTGTATTTCTGAATTGCCCAACGCTCATGTCCTTCCGGACTTACCATGGCATAAAATCTTCGCCCACCGACTTTAAAATCCATAAATTTTGTTTTTGATACCCAGGGTTTAGGCGCCACCCATTGGTCAAGGATTTCTGCTTTGGTGAAAGCATCCCATACCAGCGAAAGGTCGGCATCAAATTCCCTGGTTATGTATACCGTTTTTGTTGCTTTGTCAACGGTAAAATCAAATAGCAAAGTGGTTTTCATTTTTTATTGGGTTTTAGTTTTAATAATATTTTATCGAGTTGATTAAAGCGGTCTTCCCAAATCTTCCTGAATTGTTCCAACCAGTTGTCAATTTCTTTCATTTTCTTAATTTCAAGCTGATAGTAAATTTCTCTTCCTTGAAACTCTTGTTTCACCAACTCGCACTCAATTAAAATTCTCAAGTGTTTTGAAACTGCTTGTCGGGTTGTATCAAAATGTTCTGCAAGTGAAATTTTGTGTCATAGCCTGTGCAGCTATAAGCACCAGGATTGCCCTTCTGGTAGGGTCAGCAATAGCTTGAAAAATATCTCGTCTCATATAAGGTAGTTTTTAATAGTTTGAATTGTGTCTGGCAACACCTCCGCTTTGTATCCGACATTTTTTAGCAAATCAATCAACAAATCGGATTGAATTTTTCCTTCAGACACTACGCGCAAAATTCGATCGCAATCGTCTAAATCGAAATTCACTTTGCAGTTGATAAAACTTCTTTCAATTTGATCCACGAGCCATTTTGCTCGCTCTGGATCAGCGACATTGGTTTTAAAGACCTCGACCTTCATTTTTAATTTAAGCCGTTATGTCAAACATCGGCAACCATTCGGTTGCAAATATACATGCAACTGATTGGTTTCTCAAAACAAATTCTAAAATTTTTTTAGCCTTTAAAATCTATGAATTTCAGCGTTTATTAGCCTGTGCCAAATACGGGGCAATTCGGAGTGGAACTCTTATTAAGAATGCGAAGGGTCGGTCGTTTCTTTTTTTCAATTGTCCCACGATACTTATTTTTAAAGTTCACAGTTGTCCCGAAGCCGTTCGCTTGTCCCGCTGGGAAATCTTTGTTGGAAGAGTATCGTGCGTTAGAAGTCCAAATTGTTCGGGGCTCTATTACTGCCGACGGTTAAAGTGTTTATGAAGTTGTGGCATTTGAAAAACTTCAGTTTCAATTAACCACAAAGGCAGAATAGCGATTTATAGTTGAGTGCTTAATGTTCAGCCACAATTTTATAAACACACTGTTAGCGGTTCGTGCTACTCTTTGCATAAATGTTTCTTTACTATCAACTTTAAAATAATTGTCAAGATGCAATACTAATAATGATTTTGTGTCTGCCGAAATAGAATAAAAATTGTCATTGCTAAAAGTCTCGTTGCAGCAACCAAAGAGCCGATCAAAAAAAGGTTTTGTCTCGTCATAAATCAATATTGTCTTTTGAGTAATATTGCAGTCTAAAGGGTTCCCTGAATTGAACGAATTAAAGCAATAAAATAATGACAGTCGCAATTTTTGAAATCTTACTTGTGTCCCTGAACAAAGTTTTAATATCCATTTTCAATTTTATTTTTCATTGCGTTCAAGGTGTCTGTTGTCTCCCGAGCAATTCTGGGTTTGATAATAAAGTTTAGCAACCAAACCTTAGGTTTTGAGCTCGAATAAAAATGTGAAATCTCCACTTTGGTTGTCTTATCGTCAATTTTCTTCAAAGTCGATTCTACAGCATAGTCGGGCAACAACTTTGCCAGACCCATTGTGTCGGATGGAAAGACTGTCACAATTTTTTCCATGGGAATAATTTCAATGTCCTTTTCTATGCAAGTATTTTTCCCGTCTTTCAAGTGACACTGATAAGCCACACCAACTTCTCGAAATTGTCTGCCCGAAATAAGGTCAACTTTGTTTACTCGTGGAT
>JAICGJ010000149.1 GCA_025923195.1 Chryseolinea sp. | reverse complement strand
ATGGACTTTTGTTTTGCGCTCCATAGTGTTTATTTTTTTGACTTATATTTTTTCATGATGGTCTCCAATTTATTAAACCGGTCATCCCACATTTTGCGGAACGGTTCTATAAAGTCCGCTATCTCCTTCATCTTTTTGGCATTTAAGTGATAGTAAATCTCCCTGCCGGTTTGCTCTTGTTCCAGTAACTCACACTCGGTGAGAATTTGTATGTGCTTGGAAATTGTTTGACGGGATGAAGAAAAATTCTCAGCTATTGCTGTGGGGGTCATCGCGTGAAGAGCCACTAAAGTAATTATCGCCCTTCTGGTAGGGTCCGCTATGGCTTGAAATACATCTCTCCTTAAGTCCATTTTTATGCAGCTATTTGACTGCAAATATATATGCAGTCATTTAACTGCGCAAATATTTTCGAAACTTTCTTGTGACCGGAAATTCCTAAGCCATCATTTGGGCCGCTGATTGTAGTTTGTTGCTCACGGACACAAGTGTTCTTGAAGCGCATGTTGTCCGTTTTCCATCATTAATTACGCCTTTGACACCGATCACCCATGTCACGTGATGGAGATCACATTTAAAAGTTACAATTTGGGATTGATCGATTACACCAAAAACATGATCCGACCATTTTTCATTTTTATTTTTCTCCTCACTTCGCTGAATTCGTTCACACAGGATTCGTACGCAATCAAAAATGTTTCTGTCATCACCATGACGAAAGAGGAAGTGCTGCAGGATCAAACGGTGGTAGTGGAAAAAGGAATCATCAAAAGCATCTCTCCTTCCGCCAAAACCAAGCTCGGCAGGGTTGTAAAAGTTATTGACGGCAGGGGAAAATTCCTCATCCCAGGTTTGTTCGACATGCATGCTCATTTCTTCTACGAGCAGGGAGAGCACGTCAACACCAACGAAACAGAACTTAAGCTCATGCTCGCGAACGGTATCACTACTGTACGCATCATGGCCGGACATCCCTCCTTCCTTGAAGCGAAAGCCAACGTGAAGAGCCGAAAATGGATCGGCCCCGAGCTGAGCGTGGTTAGCCCGCAGCTAGTGGGTAAGTGGCCTTTCCCAGCTGAATTCAAAAACTATGAGTTAGTTGTTTCCGAAACAAATGCAAATGAAGCCGTCACCACATTCAAAAAACAGGGATATGATGCGATCAAGATCACCTTCATGATTGCCAAGCCGGTTTACACGACAATAGTGGCCGCAGCTGCCCGGGAAAACATGAAAGTTGTCGGGCATGTCGGGCCGATGGTAATGCTGCCTGCTGCGATCGAAGCAAAACAACAAATCGAACACATGGATATGTTCATCGAGACATTGCTCCCTGACACATCATACAATCACGGACAAAGCGTGTCTGACTATAATATCTACAGCAAAGCTGCATGGGAGACGGTGCCATATTTAATGGAATCAAAAATTCCAGCGCTTGCCAAAAGTATAAAGGAAGCGGGCATCTATGTAACACCTACTAACTACTTCTTCATTTCCAATGCAGGACTTCCGTTGACAGATGAAGAAATAAAGAACAAACCCGATTACAACTATATTCCATCCAAGCTAAGACAGGAAAAATGGAAGTATCGTGAAAGCTATATAAAAAAAATGGCGCCTTTGGCCAGTCGTGAAAAGTATGTTCACATCCGCAAGCAGATGGTGTATAAACTTTGGAAGGCTGGAGTTCCATTGATGACAGGTTCAGATGCGCCTGAATTTTTCGGCGTAGCCGGCTTCGCATTGCATGACGAACTAAAAAGCATGGTTGACGCAGGGCTTACGCCATACGCTGCGTTGCAAACAGCAACTGTTCATCCCGCTGCTTTCCTGGAAATGCACAACAGAACCGGAACAATCGTTGTTGGCAAAGAGGCTGACCTTGTGTTGCTCAACCAAAATCCGCTCGAGGACATTAACAACACGCGCAGCATTGCCGGAGTTTCATCAGGAAATTCCTGGCTCAACGCCGATGACGTCGGGAAAATTCTCGAAGAAACCAAAAGCATTCTTAGCAAATGACAATGAAAGACCTCCGATTGATACTTGCAATCGAAACCTTCAGTCCGTCAGGGCTTTGTTCTACCGGTCCATGATGGTTCCAAGAACAACTTGTTTGAATTTCCTAACCCCCTGCTCATCCACAAGGTGATTCAACAAAAGGCTGTTTAAAACCCAGGTGTTATTTTTTTATACAATACCCCGCGTAAAGGATATTCATGTCATTACTCTCGACTAACTGAAAGTTCTTGCCGAGGTCGGCATATGTCCATTCGCCTTTTACCCTCTTTCTTAAGTAACCTAGCATCTTGGGAATAGAAACATTGGGTTCTGAGCCCTTATGTTCTTTCCATTCCAAGCCATTTTTCAATAGCAGTGCTTTGATTTCCTCTGGCTTAATGAACATTTCCCATACATGGAGATTGGGAGGCATGAACGCCCAACGTTTCCATTCCTGCCATATTTTGATTGCTACCAGTTTGCTAATGAGTGTTCTGTTCAGAGTGTCGTAGATGAACACGCCACCCGGTTTGAGAACTCTTGAGATCTCAGATATGACCTTGGGTAAGTCCTGCACGTGCTCCAGTACGTCACAACAGAAAACAAAATCAAATGACTTGTCAGGATAGGGCAAATTTTCGCCAGTCCCTTTCTCATACCTGATATCAAGTCCACTTGTTTTTGCATGATTCGCCGCGGTTTGCACCGACTCTTCAGAAGGTTCGATACCAGTTGTAGTAAATCCCATTTTACAGACTTCCTCGGTCAGGATCCCGCCGCCGCTTCCGACCTCCAGGGCGGTCTTTCCCTGGGGATCGATCCCCAGTCTTTTAATGATGCTGTTGGCGTATCCTACCCTCCAAGGATTGACTGAAGTTTTCAGCAGGTGTAAGACGCTATCCGGTTTCCACCAGATATCCCCGTTGACATTGTAAAGGTTATTGTCTATCTTTTTATAGACGTCGGCACTTATCTTTTCCATAATCTTTTGATGGTTTAGGTTGTGGCTCTGTAGTATCGCCGCGACAAAAACACCTCCATCAAAACTCCGCTGTGACGCGTGCGTAGTCTTGAAGATAATACTTTTGGTCACCTATTATAAAGCGGTTAGTAAAATCATTTTTCTGGCTATTACCCGGCCGGATCACAGGCGCCAGAAATTTTCGCTATGCCATCTTCACCTTTGCATTTACTACCAAAGACCTTGACTTACCCTACGGGGGGCGCTGCAAAAACGGCAGCCGTCAACCCGGCAACTTTGGTGGAAATGAACAATAGAACAGAACTGAAAGCGAGAAACCAACCGGACTTTCACTCATAGGCAAGCATCCATTTTTTGCTAGTGTTGGAAATAATGTCGGTAATTAACAATTTCGGAATAGATTGACCTTACACGCGCACAATCAATGATCAGACATTATTTCAAACTGGCCCAGAAATCGTTAATCAAACATAGATATTACACATTCATTAATGTCTTTGGCCTTGTATGCGGAATGCTAACGGCACTGGTCATCGGGAAGTATATCGGTGGCTCATTGCAGTTCGATAGTTTTCATGTCAACAGGGATAGAATTTATTCCATATCACAGCAGGAGACAATAGACGGTAGCCCTGAAAAAAAGCAAGATGCTACCTACTACGGAGTTGGAGAATTAATCAGTCAGTTCCCCGATGTTCACTTCACAAGATATTTTCAGCATGTCGAGGCGCTGATAACGACAGACGACGCAACGGGCCATCGAAAAATGTTTACAGAAAATAAGATATTTATTGCGGACTCCAGTTTTCTCGACATCTTCACGTTCCCAGTAATCCACGGGGATCAAAAAACCGCTTTATCAAGAATAAATTCAATCGTTCTTACGAAGGCAACGTCGCAGAAGTACTTTGGAAATACTGATCCACTTGGCAAGTCGCTCACCATACGATCACCATGGGGACAAGAAACTACCTATGTGACAACGGGTGTAATAGAAAACATTCCTCCGCATTCCCGGTTTCAATTCGATTTTTTGATAACCCAACCACCGGTCAATACGGAGGAATTCTGGAACCTCCCTGATTATTCAGTTTACATTTTGCTGAAAGATTATATGAATAACAGAGAATTGGGTGAGAACCTGACAAATACGTTGATGCATGTGCCACATCTGAAATCGACTAACAGGAAAGTGGTTTTGTCCCTCACATCAATGTCCAATTACAAATTATCCAACACGGAATATCTACTAATTGCCGTGGGAATATTTGTTACGTTAATCTGCTGGCTTAATTATATTAACCAAATCGTCGGGCAATCTTTATGGAGGATCAAAGAAATTTCTGTGCTCAGGGCCCTTGGCGCGACTAGAGCAAATTTAAGAACGCAATTTATTGTTGAATCCAGTGTTATGTGTGTTGCTTCGCTGGTATTGGTGATCGGGATTTATCTAATTTTCGAAAGATCGCTGCAATCCTTATCCCACGGACATTTATTGCCATTAATCGGCGATCCTACGTTTGTTAATTTAATCTTCCTGGCAATATTTATTATTGGGATCGCCTTAGCATCTGCCGTACCAAACGCAATTTTCTCAAAACAAAACTTTGGTGCGACTTTGAGAAATATTCATACCACTAGAATTGGTGGTGTTGGACTAAGAAAGATGCTTGTTGTACTTCAATTTTCCATTTCCACCATATTGATGACCTGTCTGTTCGTTACCTCAAAACAACTGCAGTACGTCAGCAAAAAGGACAAAGGATTTACCATGAATGATATCCTCATTGTTAAGACGCCTATGGTAAAAGATACAACGTGGAACGTAAAAAGAAAAACGCTGGAGCTTTTTAAGAAAAGATGCCGAGAACTCCCATTTGTAATCGATGTGACTTCATCCACCACTGTGCCAGGCGAAGAGTATCGGCAAGAAACCTACGTTAGTCTTGAAGATAACCTTACTAAGGCGCTTGTCCATCAGGCTGGAGTAGATGAGCATTTCTTTGCTATGTTCGAAATTAAATTTCTCGCTGGACACGATTTTATTCCTGATGCCAGGGCACGAAATAGAAGTAGTATAATCATAAACAAATCCGCAGCTAGCGCCTTAGGAATTTCTGACTTTAGTAAAATGATCAACACCCGAATAATTGATCATCAAGAACCTGATGTTGTTTATGATCTTATCGGGATTGTAAACGATCATCATCAAACGTCGTTGAAATATGAGATGAGACCCATGGCTTTTAGATTTAATGAATTAAGAGGTCACTTTTCCATAAAGATCAACAATGGTGGGGATCACAGACGCGACGAACAACTCATGATTCTAAAACGAATTTGGGATGAGACTTACCCTGACGCATCCTTCGATACCTTTATGCTGAAGGAAAAATTCGAAGCGCAAAATATGGAAGATCAATACTTCGGAAAACTTTTTGCATTGTCAACTATACTTTCAATAATCATTTCATGCCTGGGGTTATTCGGACTATCCCTGTTAATTTCCACCAAAAGGCAGAAAGAAATAGCCATTAGAAAGACGTTCGGAGCATCTTCCACTTCTATTTTGGTTAAGTTCCTGAAAGGATATTTAGGGCCGCTCTCGATATCAATAATCATTGGTTCTTCATTAGCTTATTTTCTTATGAATGAGTGGCTGAGCAGTTACGCCTACAGGATTGAGATAGGGTTGAGCCTGATGTCTATTTCCATGCTCTCTATAATTTTCGTTTTCTTATTCACAGTCTCTTATCATACAATTAAATCCTCGGCCGAAAACCCTGTGAACATTTTAAAGGAGTAGCATTTTGAGATGGTATTTAATGATAATAACCGGTTTGTTGTGCGGCTCCACGTGCGGGGTATCCGCCATAGCGACATATTGTATCGAAAGTGAACTGGTCGGCAACTCATTCATGATTTTTTCGAGATTTGAAATACCAATAAAGCGGAATACCCATTGCGGTGAGTAAAACACCAAGAAGGGAATTTATCATCGTTGATTTCCCCGATTGATAAAGAAAAATATCGTTCATTAATGTGGCCAGGAGAAAAAAGAACGAAAAGCCTACAAAAATTGCAGGCACCACGGGATATCCCCACACTTTGTAGGGCCTTTCTCGTTCTGGCATACTTCTTCTCAGTACAAAAACTCCCAATGCACTCATCCCATAAAAAAACCAGCTTACGAAAATCAGCATGTCAGTAAGCATATCAAAAGAACCACTTATGACCAAGATGGAAGTCCAGACACCTTGTAGCCAGAGTGCGTTAGATGGAGTTTGAAATCGAGGATGCACTTTTCCGGCAAATGCAAAAAATTGTTTATCCTGAGCCATGGCGAACGTCACGCGTGCTGTCGCTAAAATATTAGCATTCGTTGCTCCAAAAGTCGAAATGATTACCATCAGTGCAATGATCCCACCGCCAGCGGCGCCCAATACCAGCGTGGCTGCATCGGAGGCAACCATCGTAGAATTTGCAAGCATGTCGATGGGCAATACATATTCATACGCCACCGTGATCATACCGTAGGTGACAATACAGACTGAGAGTCCTAGAAGCAAGCCTTTGGGAATATTTCGCTGCGGGTCCTTTATCTCGCCTGCAACAAATGTTATGTTATTCCAGCCATCATAACCCCAGAAAGCTCCCGAGGTCGCTGCAACGATCGCCGCAATGAACCCCCAGCCCTGGGGTGTGATCACGTTCGAATCTTCAATTAGATTTGACAGGTGCCCTTCTCCGGAAAAAAGTAGTCCAACTACAATTATGGTTATCGCCATAATTTTCAGGAATGTAAAGATCACTTGCACATTTCCGCCGGAGCGGGTGCTGCGGTGATTGATAAAGGTGAGCAACGCCACAATAAGAATGGTGGCGGACTTCACTCCGAAATTCTGAAGAGGAAAAATCATGCCGATGAATGGAATTGTTAGACTGATGCTTTTTTCAATGTCAGCGTCAAACCGGGGAAGCGCAATGAAATACTCTATATAGGTTCCAAGCACGTATGCTATCGAGGCATTCCCGGCAGTGTTGAAGACAGCGAATGCTGCCCAGCCGTAAAGGAAGGCAAAGAAATCGCCATACATCGCTTTGAAAAAAATAAACTGACCGCCAGTCTCTGGCATCATCGCGGCAATTTCACAGTTGCTCAACGCACCAAATAAAGTAATGATGCCAGCGCCTACCCACACCAGCAGAAGCAGTTCCGGAGAACCAAGTTGGCTTGCCATGACCGCAGGTTTCATAAAAATGCCCGAACCGATAACGCCACCAGCCACTAGCGATACGCAAGTCCAGAGCCCAAGGGAGGGGACGAGTTTCGCTTTCGACATTACTCGTTCATGAATTTGGAGAGCAGGCGGTGAAAATGATGAGTACCCGTTTCCCGTGTCACTGAATATCTTCCATGCTTATAAAACCGTGACCGAATTCCTTTTTGCACATTCTGAACAACGCCTTCATCTTCCATTTCTACCTGGTGAAGGTCAGCGCCCGCACCTTGACGAAGTTTGTTCTCATCGAAAACGTAAGAGAGAAACGACACTCTCGTCCTGGATATCCCCAAAGGCTGAACATAGTTGATGGAAAGACCCCAGGGATAAAAGTTGAACATCATGTTCGGAAAAATGAAAAAATAATAACCAGCGACCTTCTTTCCGAAATCCGGAGACTCTTTCGGAAGATCAAAGGCGAAATCATCATCCTTAGAAAATCCAATTTGCAGACTCGAATTCGAATAAATTTCAGTGGTGTAGTTGCCATAGTCGATCACTGAATTCAGTCCAGCATGAACGAATGGAATGTGAAAGCCTTCCAGATAATTTTCACAATACAATGCCCAGTTTGCTTCGATAATATAGTCACGTGAAAATTCTGGCCTATACGCAAACCTATTCAACTGCATCCATCCGACCCGCTTAATCATCTCACTGAAAAATTGCTGGGGATCAATTGATTTGCTCAAACTGGTAAACAGCCATTTGCCCCATTGAAAAAGGGGAAGATTAGTAAGGTTATCGTCCGCGGTCGGAAAATTTCGGACCTCTTTAAATTCCGGCATCGAAAGGAATGACCCATCGAGATTAAACCTTCTGCCGTGGTATTTGCAACGGATGTCGTGAAGCTTGCATGGGTTCTCAACAAGCAAATTTCCTCTGTGCGTACAAACATTTGAAAGGCAGTGAATAACTCCTGATTTATCACGAGACAAAATAACGGGTTCATTCAAATAGCTTTCCAGGAGATTAACCGGGGTAACCCATCCCGGCTCTTTGACCTGATCCGTATCCCCAGCGTACTGCCAGGACTTTGCAAAGATTTTTTCTTTAGAAAGTTCGAAGTAGACAGGGTTGAGGTAGATTTCTGTTGAGATTGTTTTGGCCCGGGAAATATCCGGGTCAACTTCGAATTTATTCATTACTCAAGATATGAAAAACATTCGGTTCGGCATCAGTGTGACGGTCTGCATTCTGTCTGTCAAAGACAATTCCAAATCGAAGACGCAATAGTCACCATATCGGTATGCCGGGGAAGTTATCCGAAAGTTATTCCCAAACTAACAAAATCTAAAGAAAACTTCGTTTAAGGTTTTACATACGGAACCGGTGCTGGAGGTAATGAAATCCTGTGCTCAAGGTAAAAAACGGTAAATGTATTTTAGCTTCAAAATAACTAAATTACCGAGATGGAAATAACTGTAGAGGTTTACACTTTACCCCTTAAATGAGGATACTCCTAACTATCCTACTGGCGTTTTTTTTATCGCAGGCTTACGGACAGGCTGTGTTAGATTTTTCCGAGCATGATTTTGCCGCGGGAAAAGGTAAGCTAAATGGGCAATGGGAATTTTACTGGGACCAGCTTTTGTCTCCCGATGATCTGCATTCGGCCGCGCCTCCTGGCGAACTATTGTATGTTCCTGCTTCGTGGCGCCACGATGGTAAGCACTCCAATCTTGGTAAAGGCACTTATCGTGTAAGGGTCAGACTACCTGAAATGTATAAAGCTGACCTGTCGTTCTATTTTCCACCTGTTCGTTGTGCTGCCAGAGTCTGGGTAAACGGTGTTTTGAAGGATAGTCTGGGCATGGTCGGCGATCGCGAGAATTATCATTCACAGCTCTCGGGATTGCTTTTATCGGTTCCTCCGGAAAAAGAAGTTGAATTAGTTGTTCAAGTTGCCAATTACGACTATTTGAATGGAGGACTCGTCAGCGGAGTATGGCTTGGAAGAACGTCAGAAATTCAGCATGATATAAACATCAAAAGTGGACTTGATACAATTTTTGCCGGATGTCTTTTAGCAATGTTTGTCTATCTCTCGATGATGTTCTTGCTCTACCGGCGTGGGCCTTCATTTCTATTTTTGGCTTTGATTTGCCTTTCCGTTGCGTTGCGTACTGTTGTTATAGAAAGTGGTTCTGTCTTGCTTCCGCAGATGTTTCCTTCATCAGGATGGGCGATATGGAAAAAAATTGAATTCTTTTCGGTGTATGGAATTGTTGCGCTTTTTCCGCTTTACGTGAGCAGCGTCTTCCCCACCGTATCAAAAAAGAAAATTGACAGGATATTTATTGCCCTTGCCTCGGCCTTATGCGCCGTAGTGATCTTAACGCCGCATTATATTTACGGGCTGCTCCTTGATGTAGCTCACATTGGATTGCTTGCTGGTTTTGCGTATGCCGTTTGGGTTATTTCCAATGGCCTGAAACAAGAAATTCAAGATGCCAGAATATTGCTGACTGGAGTTCTGGCAGCTTTTCCGTTTATATTATTAGAAATTATAAAGAACACAAGCTTTCTAAATGTCCAATTACCCTTCACGTATTTAGTTGAGTTTGGTGTATTGACTTTTTTACTGTTTCAGGTTTATGTTTTGGGGAATCACTATGCAAAGGCATTTCATAGCCTCGAAAAGCTGGTGGATGAACGAACGCTGGAACTATCGCAAGCTAATAAAATAAAGGATAAACTACTTTCCATTATATCTCATGATATTAAAGGCCCATTCAACTCTTTGCGTGGGATAGTAAATTTGTTCAATCAGGGATTTATAAAGCGGGAAGAGATAGGTCCTGTCATGAAAAAAGTTGAAAGTCAGATGGGAATCACCAGTCTCCTTATCGAAAACGTTTTACTGTGGGTGCGCAGCCAAATGGCTGGTGTTACCATATCGGTTGAGCCGGTGTTGCTTGGCAACCTAGTGAACGAACACTTGTCGCTTTACGAGACTACAGCCGCTGAAAAGAAAATTCAACTCGTAAATGAAATTCATGACGAATTGTCTGTGAACGCGGATAAACATGTATTAAGTCTGGTACTAAGGAATCTGATTTCCAACGCGATCAAGTATTCATTTGAAGATGGAAAGATCAGAATTTCAGCTGATAAGACCGATGGCCATGTATCGCTTTCCGTTTCCGATAATGGAACGGGAATGTCTGAATCAACGCTGACCAGATTGCTTCAGCAAGAAGCTTTGGCTAGTGAACTCGGCACAGGAAACGAGATAGGCACCGGTCTGGGGCTGATGGTCAGCCGTGAATACTTGCAGAAAATGGGAAGCGAACTCACGGTCGAGAGTATGTTAGGGAAGGGAAGTACATTCAGAATTAGTCTACCGTGTTTTGGTTAGGATGCATTCGATCCCTTTTACAATTTCGGTGGATTCCGCCATCGGTCGGTAGTGATCGCCATCTCCCAGACGATAGCAATGTGAGTCATCAACGCCCGCGTTATGTGTACATTTCGGCGTAATCTATAACAAAGGCGTTCATAGTTCCTCGTATGGCCTCGATTAACACCTTACACTGGTTCTCAACAAGCAAATTTCCAATGTGGGTACATAAGCTCGAGACATTGGATGAAACGATCGATACCGGTTTTCCTTTTTTAGCAGTTCTTTTTTTTTGCTGCTTCTGCTCCAATTCGATCCGGGTTAATTCAGCAACTGATGTTTGTGTTATTTCGCAATGGAGTTAAATTTAGTCAGTCAATCATTAGTGGTCAGGATGATAGCTTTCGATCGAACTCATTTATATTTTGTCTTAACACTTTTTACCTATGTACATTAAGAAGAATTACAGCACGAGGGAGATATTGAATGTTACCGGCAAGCATTTTCTCTGGCTTATACCATATGCTTTAAGTATAGCAGTCTTGTATCAATACACGCCTTTGCGCGACTTTCATTTACCCTGGCTGCCACTTTCCATAATCGGTACAGCAGTAGCTTTTTATGTCGGATTTAAAAACAACCAAGCTTATGACCGCCTTTGGGAAGCTCGTATGATATGGGGTGGTATCGTAAATAGCAGTCGAATGTGGGGTTCAAATATTAAAGCTTTTGTGGTAGACCCCGGTGCGGGAAAGAATTCCGAAGACGTACTTCAAATAAAAAAGGTAATGATTTACAAGCATATTGCGTGGATATACAAACTGCGCAGTCAACTGCTGGTTCCTACCGCCTGGGAACACCTTAGCCTAGGAGGTATCTATGGCAGGGATGCCAGAGATAAGATGGAACATAGCGGCATAGGACTGTATGGAGAAGATATTACCGATAAAGAAATTCAGAAGTATCTATCTGGCGCGGAGTATAAAGCACTAACGTCTTTTAAAAACGCCGCTGCGCAAATGATAGATTTGCAGTCACAGGAATTAGCGCGGCTGAGAAAGAATGGTTATCTGGGACATTTTGAACATGTTACATTACAAGGCGTCCTTAACGATCTCTATGACCACCAGGGCAAGGCAGAGAGAATTAAGAGAACTCCTTTTCCGCGTCAGTTCGCCAGCTTCGGTTTTATCATGGTTTGTTTATTCATCATCATGCTACCCTTCGGTTTTTTTTCCGAATTTGCCAAAATCGGAAATTACGGAATCTGGCTTGCAGTACCATTTATCGTTGTAATAAGCTGGGTGTATGTGGTAATGGAACTTGTTGGAGACTATTCTGAGAATCCTTTTGAAGGACTTGCCAACGATGTGCCTATGCTTTCTATTTGCCGCAACATTGAAATTGACTTACTACAGCAACTAGGGGAAACTAATTTGCCACCCGCGATACAACCCCTTAAAAATGTGCTGTTGTAGAGAAGTCTTTTTAGACGTCATCGCAACAATGGCTTGAGCGTACAACTCCTCGGAGAATCACGCATAATCTGATTACCTGGATCGTCGCAGCAACATTTGACTGATTAAAGTGTCGTCATTGTCCATATTAACCTGAGACAAAGTCCATCTTACACCCGTTTTCAACAATATTTAAACGATACATTTGTGAATTATGTAACAAGTCAAAACAGCAAAAGAAATGACGTCGACTCTTACTAATACTAATGGCGGGCTAAACTTTGAAAGAATTGTTCAACGTCACCACCGATGCTTGCGCATTGACCTCGGAAGAAATTGAGGAGACTCAGACAGAGTCAATGCCGCGTTTCTGGTAAACCTTGCTACAACACCACGACTTGCTAATACAGCTGACATACATTTCAACTCGTGAAAGCTTTTATGAATCAAAAGACAAAATAAAAAATAAGGCTTAACTTATTTTATAAAGGGTGTAAATGAAAATAGGAATTATAGGAGCCGGCGAAATTGGGGGAACCTTAGTGCGGCAATACTCAAAGGCAGGTCATACTGTGAAAATGAGCAGTTCCAGCGGAACCGAAAAACTGAAAAATTTAGCTTTAGAAACAGGAGCTTCAGCGGTTATGTTAGCGGATGTTGTCACTGATGTTGACGTAATTGTTATCAGTATTCCAATGATTGCAATACTTAAGTTGCAAAAAAACCTGCTTAAAAATACGTCGGCTAACACTCCTATCATCGATACTTGCAACTATTACCCCATTAGAGATGGTTTAATTAATGACATTGAGAATGGAATGCCTGAAAGCGTTTGGGTATCAAATCAACTACAACGACCTGTCATTAAAACTTACAACAGTATTCTTTATCGTTCCTTGGCCAATTCAGGTCTGGCTAAGGGTTCTCTATCGAGGGTAGCACTTCCTATTTCCGGAGATGACAAACAATCAAAAGAATTGGTATCAATTCTTGTTAATGACAGTGGCTTTGACTCTTTAGATTATGGATCCCTCCAAGATTCGTGGAGACAACAACCGGGAAGTCCTGTTTATTGTACTGATTTGACAATCACTCAACTAAAAAAGTCCCTTGAAAGGGCTAGAAAGGACTTATTGCCTGAAAGACGTGAACTTGGGTTGAAATTTATTTTGAAGAACGATCCTGAACTGTGGATGGATGTGGTGAAACATAACAGGAAGATTTATGAAAGTGATTTTGAAGTCTGTTAGCGGACGTTAGAAAGTCTCTCATTCAGGCTGAATGTTGAACTAACCATTGTATACAAAATGGCGACATATTCAATAAAAGTCAGGCGTTGACGGTTTTAGAAGAATAGCTAACTTTTATTAAAGGATATTTTCAAAACAGCTAAACCATGAAAAACCTAAAAAACGCTTCAAAAGCTATTGGGAAAGCAAAAGCGATCGTCATATCGTTTTTACTTCTCGCAAGTTGCATGCAGCATGATGAAAGCCTGGTTCCAAGGATGCATCATGACGATCTATCGAATACCGCAAATGAGTTGGCAGTGGGTAACACTATTTCAGCTGAAATGAAGAAAGTCTTCACGGCACACCTCTCGGGTGATAATGAGGTACCGCCGGTTGATTCAAAAGGTCAAGGACAAGCTATCTTCACTCTTAGCGAAGACGGAACAGAATTGCATTACAAATTAATTGTTGCCAACACCAAAAATGTTACGCAGGCTCACATACACTGTGGTGAAGCCGGCATAAATGGTCCTGTGGTAGTATTTCTTTTTGGATTTGTTGCAGGCGGCGTGACTCAAAATGGGATATTGGCCGAAGGCACGATTACAAGTGCGAATATCATTCCGCGTGGTTCTTCCGCAGCGTGTATGGGCGGTCTCGCGACTTTTGAGAATCTAGTTGAGCGGCTTCGGAATGGAAGTGTTTATGTAAATGCACATACAGTTGCCTTCGAGGGAGGAGAAATAAGGGGACAGATCAAATGACGAAATAATCTTTCCTAAACTATTAATTTGTGTTTTATAAAAAACACTTACTTAAAAGGTAAGTGTTTTTTATGTAGAATTCCGTCGACAAATAGAGCGGAAGGAGCAAGATGACTCAGTAAGTCGTGCTAGCCCGGATTTATATTCGGTACGGTAAATGTCGCGTTTGAAACAAAAAGAAAAATTGGCATCAGGATAATGGGTCCATTTGAAACTCGGATTTCTAGGGAACTCAGTGATACCATTGATCCGTGAATTTCAGCAACGATGAAAACCAGTCAATCATGAAACAAGCCGTTGATATAGCAAGAGAAAAGACGGAAGATCGCGCTTTGATTGTTCCCTTGCAGGATTTCTTTAGGGATCCTGAGAAACATGCGTACCGCATTTCCCCCAACGGAGAGATGATTATCTTCCTTGCCCCGCACATGGTTCGAATGAATGTATTCGTGCAGAAACTTGGTGATACTATAGCTACGCCTATCACGCATGAGACTGACCGGAGCCTGTATGATGCCATTTGGGATAGCGACGACCGGATCATCTTTGTAAAGGATGTGGGAGGCGATGAGAACACGCACATTCTTTCAATAAAACCGGATGGCTCTGATTTAAAAGATCACATACCTTATGAAAAAGTGCGCGCTGATGTTGTCGATGTTTTAGAAGACAGGCCTAATGAAGTATTGATCCAGCATAACAAAAGGAATCCGGAAATATTCGATGTGTACTTGCTTAACTTGAAAACTGGTGAGTCGAAAATGGTGGCTCAGAACCCGGGAAACATTACTGGATGGATCACTGATCACGATGGTAAAATCCGCGCAGCGGTTACAACGGATGGTGTAAACTCCAGCTTGCTCTATCGGGAAAACGAATCCGATGACTTTAAAACGGTCACTACTATTTCATTTAAAGAAACGTTGTCGCCCGTGCTTTTCACCTTTGACAACAAAAACCTGTACTGTCTTTCGAACCTCGGGCGGGATAAAACTGCGCTTGTTGAATTCGATCCAAAAACCGGGAAAGAAGTTAAACTTCTGTATGAACATCCCGATGTAGATGTGAGCGGCGTTGATTACTCCCGCAGAAGAAAAGTATTGACTTACGCTTCTTAT
>JAICGJ010000148.1 GCA_025923195.1 Chryseolinea sp. | reverse complement strand
TTAATAAATTAGAAACCATCTTGATAAAATATCCGCCCGTGCCGGTTCGGACGGGCAAATCTAAAATATAGAGTCATATGGAACGAAAAACTAAAATTAATGCCGAAGACGGCAAACAGGAAATATTGATAACAAGGGAATTTGATTTGCCATTGGAATTACTTTTTAAGGCATATATAGAGCCTGAAATTATTGAGCAATGGATGGGAACGAAAGTGTTAAAACTTGAAAGTAAAAGGCATGGCAGTTATCAATTTGAAACAACCGATCCCAAAGGAAATAAACACGGATTCAATGGGGTCATCCATGAGCTTGTTCCCAACCAGAAAATCACTCGCACATTTGAAATGGAAAATGCGTCCTTTGACGTTCAGATTGAATTCCTGGTATTTGAAAAACTCACTGAGGACACCAGTAAACTCAATATGCAAGTAATTTATAGATCAGTCGCGCATAGAGACCAAAACCTGAAGCTACCCTTTGCCTGGGGCGTAAATATGGCACATGACAAATTGCAAGACGTCGTAAGCAAATTAAAATAACACTTTTATGACAAAGAGAAATAAAGTAATCTATTGGATCTCCACGATCTGGCTTGCGTTAGGAATGGCATCAACCGGAATCGTACAGTTATTAAGGGTGAAAGAGGAGGTGGATATGATGACACATCTGGGCTATCCTATCTATTTTCTCAGCATACTGGGGGTCTGGAAAATCCTTGGAGTTATTGCAGTGCTTATTCCTGGATTCTCCTTGGTAAAAGAATGGGCGTATGCGGGCTTCTTTTTTGTGATGTCCGGGGCTGTGTTTTCTCATTTAGTTCGTGGTGATGAGGCCAAAGAATTTTTTGGGCCGCTGTTACTGCTTACCTTAACCGTTGTGTCTTGGTATTTTAGACCCTCAGAAAGGAAAACTATTGCAGTTACTCAATAAAAAAAGACAAGATGAATTCTAAGGTTGATTGGTTTTTTAATAAAGCCACAAAATGGCAGGAAGAATATGAGAAATTGAGGATGATCATTCTCGATTGTGGACTAACAGAGGAATTGAAGTGGGGCTGCCCTTGCTACACCAGTCCGACCGCGCCATCCCCGTCGGCACCGAGCGGGCGACGACGTGAGAATAGCAATATCGTGCTGATCCATGGATTCAAAGAATACTGTGCTCTTTTATTTTTCAAAGGCGCATTGTTAAAGGATCCAAAAGGTATTCTCGTCCAACAAACGAAGAATGTGCAGGCTGCACGCCAGATTCGCTTCACTCATGTTGACGAAATTGTTACTATGGAACCCATTCTAAAAGCTTATATCAAAGAAGCCATTAAAGTAGAAAAAGCCGGTGTGAAAGTACGTTTAAAAAAGACTTCAGAATTCACCATGGCTGAGGAACTCAAAAACGTGTTGGATAAAACCCCTGCGTTGAAAAAATCTTTTTATGCACTGACGGCAGGCCGGCAAAGAGGATACATTCTTTATTTTTCTTCAGCCAAGCAGTCGAAAACGCGGGAGTTGAGGATTGAAAAATTTATACCGAAAATTCTCAAAGGGAAGGGCTTAGAAGACTAGCAAATGTGCAAATCATTAACATACATATAATAGTAATCATATGAGCAAAACTAAAAGCAATAAAAAATTATCAGGAGAACAAATCGAAGACTTACTCTTGACCTTGCGAGCCCGCTTTGAGAAAAACATGAAACGACATAAAGGACTTGAATGGACGAAAGTGCAGGCAAAACTGGAGGCAAATCCCGAAAAACTGTGGTCACTTGATGAAATGGAGGTAACGGGCGGCGAACCGGACGTTGTTGGTTATGATAAAAAGACTGGCGAGTACATTTTTTACGATTGCTCAGGGGAAAGTCCCAAGGGCCGCAGAAGTCTTTGTTACGACGGCGAGGCACTGGAGTCTAGGAAAGAACATAAGCCAAAGAGCAGCGCTCTTGAAATGGCAGCTGAGATTGGAATTGAACTGTTAACAGAAGAACAATATCGGCAGTTGCAGGAGCTTGGAGAGTTCGATACGAAGACGTCAAGTTGGGTGCAAACTCCTGCGGCAATTCGAAAACTTGGTGGTGCCCTCTTTTGTGACCGCCGCTATGACCATGTCTTCGTGTATCACAACGGTGCGGAATCATACTATGCCGCCAGGGCATTTCGTGGCTCGCTAAGGGTCTGAAATTTTACACTGACAGCGAAGTGGGTTGCGCCTTATTACACTTCACGTTTCTGCTCTACTAGCAAAAATGGAGTTCAGGGCCGTTAAGACCCAAAGACACCAAGAAACCACAAGGTGCGCCTAATAAATTTTATCGGAGAAATTACGACCCGACCTCTAGTCAGTCCGTGGAAGCGTGCTAATATTTGTTAGATGCGTTAATAGGATTCAAAAAGTTACTAAAGGTCATTTCATATTAGACTGCATCCAAAAAACTCAATTCTGTACAGGCCTGTAGGCATATAGATACCCATCGAAGGTCGGTACATAAACATTACCTTCCGGGCCGATGGTTGTTCCCACTGAAAAGAAAGACGATCCGGGGAGGACTTCACGACACCTCCTTGCCGGATAGCACATCCACCACGACTACGGCATATTTACGAAATTCCAATTAACAAATACATAGGCCAAATTGCCTGCTGCCTGCGTTACAATTCGCCGGTTTTGAAGAGCGTCAGTTCTCCACAACAAATTCGCATCAGTTCCTTTATCGATCAGGCCTTCAGATGCCGCAGTCGAATGTTACCTGACTAATGACGGCGGACATTCGTGGCCGGTGGATCCCGTCCCAGGCCCCACGTGACTGACCATCTACGGCTATTAATGCCACAGATGTCATATTGGAATTTTCCAGCAATACGGGCTTCCCTAATCGTTTAAAAAATCTAAAGTCAGAAAGCGTGTTCGTAATATTCTCAAAGATTCCGTCGTATGTAGAGATCATGTGGCAAATCACATATCGTCTTGACATTTTAGTCAGTCTTTTATCTGGTGTATTGAGCATCACTAACTTTTTCCATCCAATCCACAGCTTTTCCATCAAGTTGCTCCTGAATGGCAATATGTGTCATGGCCACAGTCGATGAAGCACCGTGCCAGTGCTTTTCGCCTGGCGAAAACCAGATGACATCGCCCGGATGTACCTCCTCAACAGGTCCGTCTTCCCGTTGCACCCAGCCAACACCGGACGTGACAATTAGTGTTTGTCCCAAGGGATGAGTGTGCCAGGCTGTTCGTGCGCAAGGTTCAAATGTAACCATCGCTGCCGCTGTTCTTGCAGGTGCTGTCGGTTGAAAAAGAGGATCAATGCGAACAGTTCCCGTAAACCAATCCGTGGGTCCTTTATTTGACGCTTGCGAGCCAATTCTTTTAATTTCCATTTGTTGTATTGGATGATTTGTCTTCAATATAATATCTGATCATCCAAATAGAGAAAGTGAAATGAAAACTTAACTCCCTCGCGAGATTAGTCAGATGTGATTTTTATCGTTGCTACTTAGCTTTTTCACTGATCATTTAATTCAGATAAGGGCTTCCTTTAGGGAATCTTGCCCTTAGGCTGTGCAAGTAACAAAATGCCGATTCGGTCGTCTTGGTGGCATGGGTCATCTCATTGCTCAAACACATCATCTCAATTTTTCATTTTCATCGTCAAAACAGCTTCTGCATGACCTCAACCTCAATATTCCGCAAGGAAGTATATATTGTTTTTTGGGTCCGAATGGAGCAGGAAAAACAACCACGCTTCGGCTTTTATTGGGATTACTAAAGGCAGACCAAAATGCAATATCTATCTTTGATCAGCAGTTGTTTTTCAACCGAATGTCCATCCTTCGCAGAGTAGGTGCCCTGATTGAAGAACCTTCCGTTTACCTGCACTTGACAGGACGAGAAAACTTGAAGATTTATCGACTGTGCTATTCGTGTGACAAAAAGCGCGTTGATGAAGTACTGGAGATTGTTGACCTTCACCATGCGGACAAGCAGCCTGTCAAGACATATTCTCTGGGTATGAAGCAAAGGCTTGGCATTGCCATTGCGCTTTTACATGATCCAGAATTCCTAATCTTGGATGAACCTACAAACGGTCTTGATCCCCAGGGAATTATCGAGATCAGGCTGCTCATAAAGAGACTCAATACCGATTTTCTGAAAACTATTTTGATTTCCAGCCACCTGCTCAGCGAAGTTGAAAAAATAGCAACCCATTTCGGAATCATTCATAAAGGGCGTCTGCTTTTTCAGGGGTCACGGGAGGCATTGCTGAAGCTAAAGTCGGACAGCCATAGCGTTGAATTGGAAACAACGAATAACGAAAAAGCAGCGGTGTTGCTTGGGGATCGATTTCGTATCAGAAAGATCAATCATGCCGTTTTGCAAGTTAGCTCAGTCGGAAAAGAGGAAATTCCGACACTTTCCGCGTTCCTCGTGAAAAAGAATATTGGGATTTATAGGATAGGCGTTCTCGCAAATAACCTGGAAGATATATTCATTGAAATGGTATCATCATGACTTTTATATTTATTTTGAACACTCAAGCGGAGCTACTGAAATGCAAAAACACGGCTGCCACTTGGCTTACCGTGACTGGTGCGGCTTTTATTCCTGCTATCAACGTCATTAAGTGTATTTCAAAGCCGGACTACTTCGTTCCTAAGATGGAAAACGATCCGTGGAGAGTTTGGATTGGATACAATTGGCAGATAGCAGCTGCGTTTTTTTTAATGATGTATATAATTCTTGTGACGAATCTGGTAGTGCAAATTGAGTATAGGAACAAAGCATGGAAGCAAGTGTACACGACACCCCGGTCGTATGGAGATATATTTCTGTCTAAATTTCTGGTTATAAACCTAATGGTCATCTCCTGCTTTGTTTTGTTCGGTTTATTCATCATTGCAGGCGCTTATCTGACGGCCTCGATTCAGCATCGTTACACTTTTTTATTACATCCTGTCCCGATTGGTGAGATGATGAACATTTCATTAAAAATGTATTGCTCCACATGGGCGGTTTTAGCGATTCAATATTGGGCCGGACTCCGCATAAGTAATTTTATTATTCCCTTAGGACTCGGGTTAGTTTTATTTACAATAGGATTTATGATCCGTCAGTGGGAAGGCATAGAGTACTATCCCTATATGTATCCTTTCCTGGTCTATTTTGAGAACCCAGGACTTCCTGCTGATACAGCACACAGCGCCTTACTAAACTCCACATTATGGATGGGGATCTTTCTCCTGTTTGGCTTCTTACAGGTGTCAACAACCGGAGAAAAAGGATAGTGCAGCTGGGATTAAAATTCAGACTTAATTGGATCTCGTTTGACGATACAAATGTGACCTTTTTTTTAACGGCAGTATGGTAGCTGATCCGAATAACAAAATTGTGATAAGATTTACAAAGGATAACCCAACATCTCTAAGCATCCGTGAAGAAAATGTTACTTGAAGCCAAGCTGGATGAGTAGGAATTACCGCTGGTCGATTGCTTAAGCAACGCCATATCGAATGACGCCAGATAAAAGAAGAAAGGGTTGTTAAGAGAAAAACTCCACATTAAGGCCTAAGAAAACAAATCCATTTCCTCGCGCTCTCTACATAACTGGCTCTACAAAAAATCACTAATTACCCCTGTAATTGTCGCATACGCCCTTTGAGTGGCATGGTATTGTTGCTGAACTTTGTATCATAAAAAAGCGATACCATATGAACACGCATGTTTTAAGCCCTCTCTGGGTTTCCATCCTTGTAGCGGTAATGGCATCCTGCCAACCTCAGGAAAAAGAAGACCAGGCAACTTCATCTGCGTCAAAAGACACAGGTGCTAGCCAGAACATAAAGCCTACGGAAAGCGGCTACGCAGATGTAAATGGATTAAAAATGTACTATGAGGTATACGGCAACGGTAAACCTATTGTATTGCTGCACGGCTCTTATATGAATATACCTATGAACTGGCTGCATATCATACCGCAACTGGCCCAAGACCGGAAAGTAGTAGTAACCGAAATGCAAGGGCACGGCCGCACTAAAGATATCGCCCGCGACTTTAGTTACGAAGGAATGGCAGACGATGTATCCGGTCTGCTTAAGCATCTCCAAATAGATAGTGCAGATATATTGGGATATAGCATGGGAGGTGGAGTAGCCTTTCAGGTAGCGGTGCGTCATCCGGAGCAGGTACGCCGGCTCGTGGTGTTGTCAGGTACCTATGCGCACGATGGCTGGTGGCCCGATGTAGAGGCCAGTTTTGCTACTTTCACCCCAGATATGTTTAAAGGCACACCCATACAAAAACAGTACGATAGTCTTGGAAACGATCCGGCCCATTTCCCGGAATTTGTGAGAAAGGTTATCAGTATAGACCTGAAGCCATATGATTGGTCTAAGGATGTCAAAAACATACAAGCCCCAATGTTCCTGGCCATTGGTGACGCCGACGGTGTTCGATATGAGCATGCGCTGGATTTATTTCGTGCCAAAGGCGGAGGTAAAATGGGTGATATACATGGTTTACCTCAATCCCGCTTGGCTATTCTACCAGGTACGACCCATATTGGTATGATGCAGCGAACAGAATGGCTTATACCTATGATCACTGATTTCCTGGATTCCGACCTCAATGCAGCGCCACCCACATTTTAAGCGACTATGGTGAGGGAACATGAGTTTAATTAAAGGAATTTCAGATTGACGATTGTAGATTTGGAGTGTGCGCCTCAGCGCATGAATAGTTCCATAAATTTGTCAATCGCAACCTGAATGTTCGGGACATCAATCTAAAATCTAAAATCTACAAGCTAAAATTGGAAAGATTTGCATAGGTGTTTTTTCAAAGCACTATTTTGCGCTATCTGTTTGCAAGCCGTTGTTTTTTATCATCAATCCTAAAAAAAATTTTGCTAACGGTAACCTCTCTTCGATTCGTGAGTTCTGATGTTATGGCCCGTATCTGCAGTTATACTCTTGCAAGTTTTAACTAGTTATCAAACCAAAAACTGATGAAGGTAAGACATAACATTTTGATAGCGCTAAGAAATTTCAAGCGAAATAGAAATACATTTCTGATCAATATCGTTGGCCTTGCTTCAGCAATGATCTGCATGCTATTCAGTTTCTTATGGATAAACGATGAGTTGAAAATGGATAGGTTTCATGAGAAAACGGACCAGTTGTATGAAGTCATGAAGAACATCCATTTCGAGGGTCAAATACAAACAGATAATTATACACCTTATCGACTCGGTTCTGGCGTGAAAAGTGAAATGCCGGAAGTCTCGCTGGCTGCCTCTTTTTATGATTTTAGCGGCCAGGACTACCCGAATGGTGTTTTGTTCAATGACTATAAACAATCAACGCTTAGACCGGTCGTGATCAGCGAAGATTTCTTTAAAGTTTTTTCGTACGAAGTAATCGCAGGAAACGGAATTGAAAACGCTTTAGGTAAGCGTGATATATTGCTGTCGGAAACCACCGCTCTACAGTTCTTCAGCACAACAGAAATGGCGATAGGAGCAATTGTAAAATGGAAACATAGCGTTTTTGAAGGTGCATTCCAGGTGGCTGGTGTAGTTAAGGATGCGCCAAAAAATTCGACGATGCAATTTGATGTTATTTTCAGCTTTGATGTGCTGCAAGACGCAATGGAGGACTTAAATGAATGGTACACGAGCGCTGGTCAGACGTTTTTGGTGTTAACCGATGAGACCGACATTAACCAATTCAACGAGAAAATAAGAAACTATTTACGTGTTAAACATGAGCTCACGAAAAATATTAGCCTGTTCGTGAGAAAGTTTTCAGACCGATACCTCTACGGGCGATACAACAATGGATTACAGGATGGTGGCCAAATTTTTTACGTGAAGGTATTCACTTGGATTGCTATTGGTGTCATGTTGATTGCATGTATCAACTTTATGAACCTGACCACAGCTCAGGCCTCGCAAAGAACGAAGGCAGTAGGCATCATGACGACATTAGGCAGTGGTCGCAAAAATCTAATGGCACAGTTTATTAGCGAGGCTCTTATTCTTACGTTGATCTCGTTGGGTATAGCCCTTCTTGTTGTCTGGATCATTTTACCTCAGTTTAATGAAATCGTTGGCAAGCAACTAAGCCTTCTACAAATTGGAACAAGGGAAATTTTCATTATCCTGTTGCTGACTTTAGTTACAGGCTTTCTATCAGGCAGCTATCCTGCTTTTTACTTAACAAGGCTTACCCCAACCGTGGCAATGAGAGGTTATACCAATAGCTCTCTGAAAGACCTGTGGGTTAGAAGGGGACTCGTAATTACCCAGTTTACGGTCTCAATAATTTTCATCATTGGGTTTTTAGTTACCAACAAACAAATCCAATATGCCATGTCAAAGGATCTTGGGTACAAACCTGAGAATGTCATTCGTTTTCAGTGGACAGGTAACTTTGATAACACTTACAGTACTTTTATTACGGAACTTCGAAATATAGTTAGTGTTACTTCCTGCACCAATATTGATGGTAGTATTATCAATGATATAAGTACCAATGGCAATTTTCATTGGGACGGCGGAACCGGAGGAAGTAATTCATATCCAAGTCCCACGGTAGGTTACGATTTCATTCAAACGATGGGGATGGAGATTATTGAGGGCAGAGAATTTTCAAAAGAATTTGACCCTAATCTCGAAAAGACAAGAATACTTGTCAATGAGGAAGCTCTCAAGACTATGGGACTGAAAGATCCTATTGGAAAAAAGGTTGGCTACGCAAATGAAGAAAAGGAAATCATCGGTGTGGTCAAAAACTTTCACTATGGCTCCTTGCACGATCGATTACAGCCGCTGTTTTTTCGATTTTTTCCAAATGGAAGAAATGTCCTGGTCAGGATCGAGTCAAGTGCTCAACGGGATGTAATAGAAAAAATCAAAATACTCTACAATAAATTAAATCCGGAGTATCCGTTTGATTTCACTTTTCTTGATGACGAGTATCAGGCACTCTATACATCTGAAAAGAGGGTCGCCGATCTGTCTGAGTATTTCACGTTGTTCGCGGTTATCATTTCGTGTTTAGGGCTATTTGGCCTCGCTCAGTTTACTATTGAAAGAAGATTCAAGGAAATTAGTGTTAGAAAGGTTTATGGGGCAGGTAAGTGGAATGTAATGCTAATGTTGTCCAGAGATTATTTGAGGTCAGTGATTATAGCGATTGTCATCGATGTTCCGTCAGGTTATTGGATGCTCAGCAATTGGCTGGCTAACTTCTACTACAGATCCGACCTTGAATGGTGGTTCTTCTTACTGGCAAGTTTTCTGGCCCTTGCTATCTCATGGCTTACAATTGTTGGTCAAACATTCAGAGCAGCCCAAATCAACCCCATAGCTGGGCTAAAGGAGGAGTGACTGCGCTCGGTGACCAGTCGATGTGGGTTGAGGTTCGGTACCAGTAATACTTTTCTTACGTACTCATGAGACGTTGCTACTTGTGTTGACAAGTTACTGCGCAAGGGCTGCAATCAGTATACAGACTGAATGCGTTGGATTATGTGGGAACTTTTTCAAAGAAAAGGAAAGGCAAGTTATTAGGAAGGCTTTATGTTATTATTCATCCGGAAAAAATTATCGGGGTCATATTTTTTCTTGATGGCCTTTAGCCGACCATAGTTTACCCCGTATGCATCTTTTACCCTTGACTCTTCATCGTCACCTGAAAGGTGATTGACATAAACGCCTTTCGTAAATGGCCTGATCTCATTAAAGAACTTTCTTGTCCAGCTGATATTCTTTTCATCATCTGACGGATCAAGCCACTGACTGATAATGTCGCTGTCCCAATGATCTTCTCTATGACCGAAGGCAGTGGAATCAGCCGCCGTCTTTGCCGCTGCGCCGCGAATATGAAAAAATAAGAATGGAGATAAAGGTGAAGGTCTTGTCGCTATATTCTTGATAATGATGTCAAGTAATTCATCACTCAGGTCAGTAAAGTAGCCAGATTTCCAATAACGGCGTATGCCCGTTGGTGCTCCTGCATCTAATGCTGCTTGCAGTTGTACGTATGGTATTTCAGAAACCATGTCAGCAATAGGAGTGCCGAATGAACGAAGCGGTTCTAAATGTTTTTCGGCATCTTTTACATCTCCCAGCCATGCAGGGAATATCATTGTTACCGGTAATCCATCAGGAGTAACAATAAAACCAGAGTAGGCCATTAGTTCATCGGGAGCTTTGCGAGCATACTCACGATAAAACTGCAATGCAGGTTTTGCCTGGTCCATTGGATATAGTATCATGCCTCCAACAACATTTGGCCCGAATGAATGTAACTGGTACTTGAATTTTGAGACAACACCAAAATTGCCGCCGCCACCGCGAATAGCCCAGTACAGATCGGGATGATTGTCATTATCCACTAATATCTTTTCGCCACTTGCAGTTACCATTTCAGCTGATAATAAATTATCGGCGGTGATTCCAAATCTTCCCATCAGCCAGCCAATGCCGCCACCAAGAGTTAACCCAGCGATACCGGTTTCCGATACAGTGCCTCCGGTAGTTGCTAACCCGTGTTGAATTGTTGCTGCATCGAATTCCCTGAGAAGGACACCGGGCTCAGCAGTTGCAGTTTTATTCAGAACGTCAATTTGGATAGCTTTCATCTTTGAAAGGTCAATCATCAAACCGTCATCACATACAGCATTGCCGGCAACATTATGTCCGCCGCCGCGCACGGAAACGATCATGTTATTCTCTCTTGCAAATTTTACACAAACAGCAATATCGTCTGCATCCGCACACTGCGCAATAAAAGCAGGTTTTCGGTCGATCATTCCGTTCCATATTTTTCTTGCAGTATCATAATCTGCATCACCGGCAATCAATACTTTTCCTTTAATGTATAGTTGGGGGAGTTCGGGTTTCATTTCAGGTAGGTTTTAATGTAAATAGCATGTTGAAGTAATGGCGGGTAGCCTCCAGGTTATTTGAATTTTCGGCAGTTCAGCACTTTTCATTTTCAAAAACGAAGGTTTTTGTAGACCAATAAGTTGGCCAGCTTAATTTGTTTAACTTTAGGTGTTAAACTGTTCTATGAAAGAACCGAACACTGAATTCTTTTTTTTACAACATCGCACTTTACTTTTCATCTTTTGAAATGTAGCTTGTTCGAGATGTTCTGTCCGATCTTCCTTCCCTGTTCACATCCCTTTTCACAGGAATAGCGATAATGAATGCCAGCATACACCCGGGAATCGCCGATCTCCTTAGCCAACTCATCAAAGGAATTGTATGAACGCGGCGCCATGCCGAGATAATCATAAGTGTGATCGGTAAAATGATAATTGTCTCCGAAAAAACCTTTGAGTATTTCTCCAAACGATCCGGCAATCGTGGAATGGCCGGAAGGAAAATCAGGAAAAGGCGGTGTGTCGAACAACGCATCCCATTCCGGATGACCCAATACCTCTCTTATATACCTTATGGGACGTTGTTGGTTGTATCGAAATTTTGTTCTCCAGCATCCAATGCCTGCGTCGACACATGCAATGCCTGTTTTTGCAAGAACAATTGCTGTAAAATCAAGTTTCGGTTTCTCCTGTTCCAATATCTGTTTTAGTATCGACAGGTAATGCCCGTCGCCAAAACCGGGGTAGTCACGATAGAACAAAGCCAGCGCCGTCTGATCAGCAGTTAAGTTTTGTGAAATATCATATACTTCTTTTACCATTTGGTAGTAATCAGAAGCAGGATCAATAGAATATGCAGGTGGAGCATCCAGCACAGTACCATCTAAACTACCTGCATCGAGTAACCGGTGGTTGCCCCAATCAGGGCCGAATGCCGGTGCAAAAGCTGGAGGCGTCGGCGCCCAAAGGCCGGGTCCTACCGGTGGAGTAAACGGCGCATTAGCATTCGCAGCCCCGTCTGTTTTTGACCATTCAAAAACCAATTGCGCCACCAGTTTTCCAAATTGTACAGAACGCTGAAACACTTCGTCGCCTGCTTCAGTCTTATACGCTTCATTAAACTCATTTTCCAGTGCAGTCACGGCTGTCTTATTGGCATCGGATGTGCTGGAAAAAAAACTGCGGGTCATCGCAGCTAATGCTGCATTGGCACAGGTAGGCGAGTGATAGGCAACGCCTCGAGCCGTTGCAGGCATAGCAGGCATATCTGCTAATTGTCCCGATAATGTTTGGTAAGCTGGCATTCCAGGTATGATAGCTTCATACAAGGCTATGCCTGTGTAGGCAAAGGGCCGTGAAGGCGGCAACCCTCCGATAAAAGGCGAGCTGGTACGCATCAACTCCAATTGCATATCTATCCACTTAAGAGCAACTTCGGAGGAATAGGTATCAGCCTGAACTGAGAGGCTTCCGTTGATGACGGATGCAGGTACATACATTTTGTTATTATTTCCTTTGCTCCCGGTTTGTTTCTGTACTGAAAAAAAGGCAAAAACCAGGACGGTAAATAATGAGACCGAATACATTTTTTGCTTTTTCATAAACATGTTTTTAAGTAGCGAAATCATTTTATGACGGATCGCCGAAATCCTGTTATAAAATTAAATCCGCCCTTTTTTTAAGGCATGCTTATAAGGTTCAATTTGCTGTCAGAAAAGGTCAATTTCAGAAAACCCTCGAGACGATGTTTTCCTTACGGTATTTTAAGGGGGAAAGGCCAAACCGTTTTTTAAAAAGATGGCTGAAGTGAGTACTGTTTTCAAATCCACTCTCAAAAGAAATATCCGTTATTGGTTTATCACTGTTTACGAGAAGGCGGTATGCATGATTCAGTTTCTGCTCCTGAAGCCAGTGACCTGGTGTAGTTTTATACACAGAAATAAAATGCCGTTTAAAAGATGACAAACTAAGGTTGACCAGTTTGGCATAATCCTGAAGTGAAAGGTTGTAAAGACAGTTGGCTTCCATTACCCGCTGAAAGGATTCGTGCTGTGGTGAAAGAAGAAGAAGCATGAAGTTTTTCAGCTCGTCGTTTTCCGGATTGTCAAGAATGTTCAGCAGCAGTTCACGGAATTTCAGCTCCAACAAATGTTCCGATGGTTTTGTTTCCGAATAAAAATAAGGAATGAGTGAATCGAAATAAGCAGTCATGATACTGTTTAGCTGAAGTGGTATCAGCAATTCATTTTTAGGGGGCGCTGTCTGGCCGACCCGTCTCAGAGAATTATTTTCCCGAATAAAAGACTGAAGGTAGGAATCTGGAATAAAAAAGGTCATGATACAGAGGGGCTCTTCAAAAAACTTTTCGATGATCCAGGCCCCTTTCTTTACAAAAAAAACATCTCCGCTCTTCATCATCCAGGAGCGGCTCGGGGTGTGATAGGCTTTTTTACCACTTAATATATACTGGATATAATTATGCTGCGACCAGCTATCCTGCTTGCTCGCCTCCATCGGGCATTCATAATGAACAAACAGCAACTCCCGGCAGGCAAGCTGGTTATAAATTTGTGGGCGGGATCTTACCCTTTCATAATAGTTAAACACGCCCGTGAATTTTTGTTACCTAAATATACCATATTTTTGACGGGGAAACCGGGAAATTTCAACCGGTTAACTAAGAATTTGGAAGCTAATTTTTCGAAGAATTCTTCGAGCTGGACTGGAGTGTAAAAGTATCAATTCCACATTCGCCGATTTTTCTTTGAATATCTCAACTACACCGTCATTATCTTCCGGTCCCCTATGGCAGACTTTCGTAATTACCTTTATGTCATCAAGCTCCAAACCGAAGCGCCGCACGATAAAGTTGTGCCCCCAAATTGGTGTTCATCGAAAGCGATAGAAATACTTTCTTCCCTGAATCAAGGAAGTTTCCGACAGATTTCTCCTTCACTTTAAGTCGCTCATCAATACGATATTCTTGAGGTACGCATGCGCTTGATGACAAGAGGGAAAACTTCATTTGATGACGTAATAATCTAAGAATTGCCATGCAAGTCCAAGCAGTGTTGAAGAGCGTACTGATCTTAAGATGTTTGAGTTAATTTTCTCAGGGATGTTAGGGATCTCATTTCCGGACGCGAAATCATCTCAAAACCGATAGTCATTACGTTAGCTGGAAATGAAATCAAAGAAAAATCCGACCATCGTCAAGAAAATCAAGAAAGAGATTTTTAGGTCGGAGAGCACCAAAAATTGACATGCAAAAGACAGCTATTGATGCCTTTATTTCCGATGACTATATTGACACCGTAAATGGCGAAAACACCCATAATAGAAATAACAAAAGTCACCAAGACTTTTAAGGATATTACGGCCGTTAATAACCTCAGCCTGACTATCAATGAAGGAGAATTTGTTGCTCTGCTAGGTCCGAATGGCGCTGGCAAAACTACGCTGATCGAGATGATCGAAGGTATCCAGAAGCCAGATCAAGGAAGTATTTCCATACTCGGCATGAACTGGAAAGAACATGAGCATAGCCTTCACCACCTGATCGGGTTATCCCTGCAGGAAACAAAGTTCATTGATAAGATTACTGCGGAAGAAACACTGAATCTTTTTGGCAGCTTCTATGGACTGGATAAAAAAAGAACAGAAGAAATACTGGAACTGGTAGACCTGCAGGAAAAAAGAAAGGCTTATACCGTTAATTTATCAGGAGGGCAGAGACAGCGCCTTGCTATCGGTATCGCGCTTTTGAACAACCCCAGAATACTCTTGCTTGACGAACCTACTACAGGTCTGGATCCGGGAGCGAGGCGTGAGATCTGGAAGATCCTTGAAAAACTTCGCAGCGATTTCAACACCACCATGATACTTACGACACATTACATGGAAGAGGCGGAGTATCTGTGTGAAAGAATACTGATCATGGATAAGGGACGATTTATTGCTGCGGGTACTCTTGATGAACTGAACGCGCGGCACGGAGAAGGTGATCTCATCGAGATTGCGTTTGAAAATGATTTTGATATTTCAGTCCTGAACCTTCCCGGGATTAAAAAACTGAAATGGCTCACTGGTCAATCGAGAGCAGAAATCTTTGTGGACAACATCGCCGAAGTCCTCCCTTCTATCATTAGTGCTGCTAAAGCGAAGAATATAAAAGTATCTGAACTCTCCTCCCGGAAGATGACACTCGATGATCTGTTTATTTCAATGACCGGACGACATCTCCATGAATAAAAGTCTTATCCAACTTATCCTGGTCCATTTCAAAACCTTTTTCAGGGAACCTGCCGTATT
>JAICGJ010000147.1 GCA_025923195.1 Chryseolinea sp. | reverse complement strand
TTTCTGCCAGTAGGCTGTATTCGCTATGTTATCGAACCAGACCTCACCGACAATATTAAATTTGGGATACTCGCGCATCACAGATGATACCCAATGCGCCATGAAATTCTTATCGGGATATGGATAGGTGTCCATTCTGATTCCATCAATTCCTGCGTACTCAATCCACCATAATGTGTTTTGAATGAGATACATGGCAAATAGTGAATCCGTTTGGTTAACATCAGGCATGGTGGTGTCGAACCAGCCGTTGCTGATAAGATTGGCATCGAATTCAGACTGATAAGGATCTGAAACGACAGTACCCTGGTAGTTAGATCGCGTAAACTCCGGAAATTGATGGATCCAGTTTTTTTCCGGAAGATCTTTAACAAGCCAATGGTTGCTGCCAATATGATTCATCACCATGTCCTGAATAATTTTCAGACCCATGTCATGACTTTTTTTAATAAACGATATGTAATCTTCATTGGAACCGAACCGTGCGTCAACTTTATAAAGATCTGTAATGGAATATCCGTGATAGCTTGATCGAAGCTGATTGTTTTCCAACACCGGATTCAGCCAGATGGCTGTTACTCCGAGATCTTTTATGTAATCTAAATGATCTGAAATTCCTTTTAAGTCACCACCGTGCCTGCCTTCCGGTTTCTCACGATGAGTGCCCTCCAACATGCCAGGAAGGGTGTCATTCTTGGTGTCTCCATTGGCAAAACGATCGGGCATGATCAAATAAATGACGTCGGAAGAATTAAATCCCTGTGCCCGGTCGGATGATGCATCCTTGGCCTTCAATTCGTAGTTATAAGTGAATTTTCTTTTCCCAGCAACAAACTGTACGGGTATCATTCCGGGCTTCGCATTTGGAGCGATTTCGATCGTCAGGAATAAATAGTGCGGATTGGGAACCTTCGTGACTCTTGTTAACAAAACGCCAGAATGATTTATAGTTGCAGTATATCCTGCAATATTAACATCCTTATTATAGAAAAGAATTTGAAGAGAAGAGTTTTTCATGCCAGTCCACCATGACGGTGGCTCTACACGCTGAAACTGCGGTTGTGATTTCTGGCCGATCGCGGAACCGGCCAAATGCATTATAAACACAAAAAATAGAACAAACTGCCTTGAGGGTTGATAGTTATAAGAATTCATCTTTTAATAATTTTCACCTGCTTGACACCTTCTCCGTCCTGGACTTGAAGAACATACATTCCCTTCGGAAGGCCATCCAGGCTCCATGAATTATGCGAGCGGTTCTGAATTTTAACTGGCCGTCCGTCGATCGTATAAAGGGTAAAACTTATCGGATCCTTATACTCAATATAGAGCTCGTCGGTGACCGGATTCGGGTAGACTGTAAATTTATCGAATAGCTCTTCTTCCACGCTTGTAACAGGACCTTTTAGTGCAATATCGGTATACAACCTAAACTCACCCGGCTTCAGGGTAGCGTTGACCAATGACCCGCTCACGGCAATGGGGTGTCCGGTATAATATTCAAACCATGCGCCATCGTGAGGGAATTCTAAAGGAATTGTGTGAGCGATCGCATCAAAATTAACAACGATCTGAACATTCATTTCGCTTGCATCGGCTGGGCTAGGCGTGTAAGGAGAATTTCTTATACCAATTTGTCTGACAAAGGACGTGCCTGACTGAACGGTCGCCGTGCCATCGGTAAAGACATCATAAGTATTTCTAAGCTGAAGCAGTCCGGCTGTGTGTGAATAGAGATCATATCGCTGATCGTCATCCCTGTACTCCCAGTGTACCGGTTTGGGTGAAACTCTACATCCCTCATTGAAGCTTCCGTCTTCGCAGCGATTGATGCTTTGATCATAGCCCAATTCCCCGAATTGCCAAATCATCTTTGGACCCGGGATCGTAAGAAACATAACATTGGCAGCCTTCATCCGCTCCAACGCGGTGTTTAGATTCTTAATGTTATAAGATCCTACCATCCTTCCTGTCTGAAGGTTTCTATACATCAGACGGTCTTCGTCGTGACTTTCCATATAGCCTATGATATGCGCCACACTCCAGCCGCGGTCTGAATAATTAATGGTGCTGAAATCGGCGCCCCCACTACCCGTAGTATTTTGACTATAAGCGCCATTATAATTTCCCCAAACCATCATGCCTTTGCCCTCTTCTAGCCTATATTCGGCCAATTCCTTTTCTTCCGTGTCGTCGGCAAAGTGCTCCAAAATCACATACGCATCCGGCGAATGATCCCATATTTTGTCGGCCATTCGTTTCAGGATCGCGATACGAGATGCATCGTACTGGCCCCAGAGTGAAACACTACCACCGGCATTTTTTTGTGTATACCCTTTTGAAAGATCGAAGCGATATCCATCAAACTTGTATTCATGGACCCAGTAATAGTTCACAGTGTCGAGGTATTGCTGCACGTACGTGCTTTCATGATTTAAATCAAAGAAAACGTTAAAAGGATGGGTCGCTTCCTCATTAAACCAGGGACTCTCGGCAGTCGGTTTTCCGGTGTCAAAGTCGTAATACATTAAAACATAGGGATTGGGCAAATCCTGCTGATTCATCACAACATCAAGTATAACGGCAATGCCTTCCGAATGACACCTGTCGATAAACTCCTTAAGTTTATTTTTTGTGCCGTAGTATTTATCAGGCGCAAACATAAAAGCAGGATTGTATCCCCAACTTTCATTACCATTAAATTCTGTTATGGGCATCAATTCTATTGCGTTTATACCCAGCCGTTTTAAATAGCTCAGCGTGTCGATAAGGTTTTGATAGTTTCTTGAATCAGGTCCAAAAAAATCGCGGATCAACAATTCGTAAATCACAAGATGGGTCTTCTCTGGTTTCTCAAAATCCTGAACTTGCCAATCATAAGGGAGTTGTCCGGTTTGCAAAATCGAAAGTCTGTTAAAGTACCATTGATCTTTTAAGGCGGCCTGTGGAAATGGTTTTAACCCTGGATATGCTTCTGCGGGAATGTGTTGGTCATCCGGATCCAGGATTTTATCAGCATATGGATCTGCGACGTATAACGCTTCGTCTACCAGATATTGAAAAGCATATTCCTGGCCGGTTGTCAGTCCCAATACTTCCAACCAAAAATACTCACCATCTTTTTTCATGTGGAACTCAGGAAGGATCTTCCAATCTGTAAATTCACCTACAACGTACACAGAATTTTTCAAGGGCGCCCAGAGGCTTAAAGCAACTTTTGTATCATCGTTCGGATCATAATTTATTCCGGGAAGGATGCCCGAAGGCTTTGCCGCCTCGGGGCTCGCGGATGGAAAAACAACTTGAAAGCTATGTTCGGCATGGTCGGCGCCTGCGTTAGCTTCAAGCAACAGCGTAGCATAATTTGATGATGCTGACAATACATAAGTAAAGTTATATTGAGTAATCCCGCTTTGACTATCGATTAGATCTCCATCGCTGTACAGGCGATAGTCTGCCACAACCGGCGTCTCGGCCGCAATCAGCAGATCGTCGCCTTGCTCTCCGAAAAACGGCTGGTGACCCGGTGCTTTTAATTTTAATTCAAATTCTCCGTTCCAAAATGTCGCAATATGATCAGTAGTCTGACCGTTAATCCAGTCATTTCCTTTTAATAAAATTCCAAATTGAGTTTCGGAAGTGATATCCGTATCGAACAATGAGGATATAGCAACAGTAAGCGTAAAAATTGTTTTACCTGAGTCGATTGACTTAACAAATTTTACATTGTTCGTTTTGGTTACATCGGCGCTAGCCGGATTAATATTATATTTTGAGTCAATATTTTTTCCAGGGATCCAAACCCAGGCAAAAGCTTCGGTGAGGTTTGCAAGTGGCGTTCCCGTAACGTCATATCGTATGGCAATGGAACTGGTGGGGCTGTAAAATCCGGGTATGATAACAGGATCTATTGTTTCCTTCGACCAGCAAAGCGCTGGTAAAACGATAACAATGCAACATACAATGCTCTTTATCATCCCGCGAGTACTAATAAAACTCCGTCCCTGCCAATGCAGGAACGGAGCTAGTTTTAACTAAGTTGGTTATGCTGTCACTTCAAGAAATAGTATTCTCCTGTACCGGTATTGAAGGTAACGAAGTAGGTACCGCTCTTAGTAGGAATATTGGGACCATTTGCTGCACCAATTCCACCAGGGAATTCTGAAGCGCCCCAGTTCACGTCCCATGCATCATCGGCTCTGAATTTAGATTCTCCGTCAGTGACTGTCACGATCTTGCTCCACAAATAGGGATTGGACGCATTGACCGTTAGGTCAGTATCGCTGTCCCAACCGCCGGAAGTTGCACTACCTATAATTCCCAATTTAGCATATGGAGTAGACCGGTTTGCTGGCATAAAAGAGTACTCTCCGGTCGCATCATTGATCCGGACAAAATATGATCCTGCTTTGACTGGAATGTTGGGGCCATTTCCAATTCCATATCCAGATGGATAACCTTCCGCACCCCAGTTGTTAGCCCAGTCGTTGTCGGCTCTAAACTTTGCATCTCCGTCAACAAGGGTAACCGTTCCGGTCCATACGTGTGCATCAGTAGGATCCTTCGTAAGATCCGTATCGGTATCCCAACCGCCTGTTGTTGCGCTGCCAATAATTCCGATGGATCCGAAGGTTGGCGTCGTAAGTGGCGTGAAGGTATAAGCACCTGTCTCCGAATTAAATGTAACCTTGTAATAACCCGTGGTTGGTATTGCAATGTCAGGACCATTCTGGGTACCAGTGCCCTCGGGAAACGCTGTATCCCCCCAGTTGGTATCCCAACCGTCGGACGCTCTGAATTTCACTTTTTTCCCGCCTTCCAAATATAGGATTGCTGTCCACGTTTCCTTGTCTGTTTTTGTCGCATCGGCAAGACGCATATCTGTATCGTTGTCCCATCCACCTTTGGTAGCATCTCCAATAATTCCGATTGTACAGAAGCTCCCGCATTCACTTGATTGGAAAGTCGTTGCTGTCCTTGAGATTGCACTGGAATATAGAGGTTCTGATTCGATTCCATTTATTGTCGACCGCACTCTCAGGTTAACCGTTGATTCCTCAAACGCAGGTAGTCCGAGGGATAGCATCGCGTTATTCATCGCCTCTACCGAAACGGAAAGTTGATTCGTTGTGGTGGTACCCAGATTTTTTGCACTGCTGAAATCCGCATTGTCATCAACTTCAACAATGTAGTTGGTAGATAACTGAATACCATAGTCGGTTTTATTCCATTTCAACACTTCATACACGTCGCCAAGATTTTCCTCAGTAAATATTGCTGGTGCGGTTGTTGATGGATTTTCAAACACAGGTGGCACAAATGTGCTGCTTTCTCTCAGCACGGGTCCTAAGGCCTCGTCTGAACAGCTGATACTGAACACCGTGCAAAACACCGCCAGAAGCGTGATACTTTTAAGAGTTTTCATAGTTGTCATATTCATTCACTTAAGTAGCCAGGGTTTTGCTGTAACGTGGGATTAGCACCGATATCGGCTGCGGGTATTGGAAAAAGATCGCGAAATGTTTCTGTTGCAGTTCCGTCTTTAACCCTGCCTTTCCAGGGCCATATATATTCGCCGCCCGTAAATTTCCCGAATCGAATTAAGTCGGTTCTTCGGTGACCTTCGAAATACAACTCGCGGGCGCGTTCGTCCAAGATGAAATCAAGCGTAAGATCACCGCTTGTTATGTTTCCAGAAGCATCGCCATAAGCGCGTTCACGAATGGCATTTACATAATTTAACGCATCTGTAGCTGCGCCACCTTGTCCACCCCTAAGCACCGCCTCCGCAAACATTAGGTAAGCATCAGCAAGACGGAACATGGGCCAATCTGTATCTACAAAATCCGGATGCGCATGGGTCGCGGGACTGCCGTCGAGTTTCCTGTTTCTAAATTTTGTAATGGCGTAGCCTTCTGTGAATTGACCTATATCATTTATTTCGAGCGTTTGCCCATCCGTCCAGAAAAGGGCACGAGAATCGGTGTCACCACTTATGTCATCAAATTTCTCGACCAGGGAGGACGTCGTTCGCAGGCCGCCCCAACCTCCTCCAACGCCAAATAGTGCGTCAGGCGGCATTGAACCTCCGATTGGTGCGTGAACCAGGTAAACCATTCCTCCATACGATTGCGTATTTGCGCCGTCGTATGTAATCGAAAAGATCATCTCGGGACTGGTGTTATTGTCGGCAACAAAGTTGTGGAGATATTCCGGCGACAAGGTGTAACCCGCACTGATCACTTTATTTAATGCAGTGATGGCTTCCGTGTATTTCGCCTGACCTATATACACCTCAGCGTTCAAATACAATTTAGCTAACAACATCGCGGCAGCCGCCTGGTCGGCACGACCGTACTCAAACTTTGGCGCTCCCAGTTCGGATTCGATCGCGAGCAACTCCGACTCAATATATGAGAACAATTCGGCCCGAGTGGTCTGTTTAGGGAAATAGGCTCCCGGCTGATCCGCTTCCGTTACAAACGGTGGATTACCAAACATGTCAACGGCATGGTAATACGCCAATGCTCTAAGAAATCTCGCCTCGGCATGATATTTTTTAATGTCTGCGTCCTCATTTCCGGCGGTCACTCGAATGTACTCGTTACAAAGCGAAGCGGTGTACATAATCCGTGAATAAACTGCTGCGATGAACACGTCGTTCGGGGTCCAAGTATGCCAATGAAAATCTTTTATTGTTGCATCGTTCCAAGAAATTACCGCTTCGTCAGTGGTTAATTCCTGACAGTTCCAAAGCTGACGTAAATAATTCCCAAATCCTTCGTCAATACCGGCAATGTCGGGCTGACCTGCAGGACCTTGTTGGCCGCTCAATGCAAATGTCGCGTACAGTTTTGCCAGACCTTGTTTGTACGCTTCCGGGCTGTCGTAAACATCCGCAGATGTTACGAGATTTGGATCGATCGGTTTTACATCCAAATCGCTAACACAGGATGCAAGCGCCAGTGCAACTAATCCTGTCGTTAATAAATATTGATATAATAATTTCTTCATGATATTAAACTTTAGAATTAGTACGTTAAACTAACACCGACGAGAAATACACGTGGTCTCGGATAAATATTGTTGTCGATTCCCGGGTTGGAAGCAACAATACCGTTTTGAAGAGATGTATTGTTCACCTCCGGATCAATGCCACTATAGTCGGTCACGATAAAAGCATTTTGTACAGTAAAGCTCAGCCGTGCTCTCAACTTTTCTGAGAAAAGCTGGTCAAAATTGTAACCGATGCTCATGTTATCCATTTTGAAGAACGAGGCATTTTCAACAAAATGATCGGACCAATATTGTGGATTTGAAAATTGTACACTTCCTAAATCTTTCAGAACGTTCCCAAAGAATCCGGATTGCACGTAAATCGATGAGTAAGTATTGCCTGATAACACATTGTTATAAACATAATTGTCGATGCTGAATCTTCCGGAAAACGAAAAGTCTATTTGTTTATAACGCAGACTTGAATTCAGTCCCATCAGCACTTTTGGTGCGGGACTGTGATAATGATACTTATTCAGGTTGTTGCTTGCAACTGAACCACCACTTCCTGTTCTATCAACATACAGCCCTTCGATGGGAATGCCCTCCGCATCGTACACCTGTTCAAATACGAAAAATGAATTTGCCGGGAAGCCGACGGTATGAATCTGAATGTTATTACCAACCCCACCGGAAATGCTACCAACGTTTACGCCAATATATGTTGGATCGTCAGTAAGCGTAAGCTTGGTTATTTTGTTTTCATTATGCGTGAGATTGAAGCCAATATTCCATGTCAGATCGGACTTATCAATAGCCTTGGCGTTAAGCGTGAATTCAATTCCTTTGTTCTCCAGATTTCCTACATTGGTTGTCAGATAATTTGAAAAGTTGCTGCCATTTGCTATAGGTATGTTGTTGATTAAGTCCTTGGTCTCGCGTTTATATAAATCGACACTGGCTGTCAACCTGTTGTTAAAGAGCCCCAAGTCAAGACCAACGTCATAAGTAGTGGTTTCTTCCCATTTAATATTGGCATCGTATGGGTCTGGCCTCAGTGTTGGAACGAATTGGTTTCCAAACTGGTAAGAAGCGCCGCCAATACTTTGGCGATAGACCGGCAGATACGGATAATATCCCCCGGGAATATCCTGTTGTCCCGTAACGCCATAACTGGCTCTCAATTTCAAGTCTGACAAACCTTTTACCGTCTGCAGGAATGGTTCGTCCTTTACCCGCCATGCAACAGCGACAGCAGGGAACAAGCCCCACCGATTGTCCTTGGAAAACCTCGATGATCCATCATCGCGCAGCGTGGCCGTTATTAAGTACTTTCCGTTCAGGGTATAGTTCAATCTCCCAAAGAAGGAAACGAGATAGTTTTCGTTTGCAAATGCAGAATTGTCTCTTACTATGGGAACTTCATCACCGCTCCTTTGGAAATTAGTACCCTCCCTCTTAAAATGCTGCCAGGAGTAACCGCCGGTGAGATCTATTTTGTGTATGCCGATAGTCTTCTGGTAATTGAGATAGAAGTCCAGAACCTTTGACTGGTTTTCACCCGTGTAGTCGATCAGTTCACCCGTTCCAGTCGAGTAGTTTCGATAGATCCAGGCTCCCTCTGGGGCTGTGTTATTTATTCCATCGCTTTTTGCCAGGTCAATACCCACGTTAAGGTTTGCCCTTAAATCCGGCAAAAACGGAAACCGATAATCAAGTTGAAGCGTACCAATCGTGCGATTGACGTCAGAAGTATTGTTTGTGTACGTTAGCAAAGCCACCGGGTTATTTATACTGAAGGTATTGGGATCTCCATTGGGGTCCATCGAACCGTCGGGCAAGGTCTGATCAAGATTGACCCACGTGAAATAGCCGCCATAACGGGTGTTTCCATTCCTTACTGGCTGGGTAGGATCATATGCCACGGCTGATCCCACGGCACCTGTATTGCCAAAGTTCGTTTTGGAATTCACATATTTGATACTTGCATTAATTCTTAAATTGTCATCAAGCAGCGATGGGCTAACGTTTAGGCTAAGCGTGTTTCGCTTCATATCAGTGGTTTTCAGAATACCTTCCTGATCTGTGTATCCGTAAGAGAATCTAAAGGGTACGGACTTAAAAGCCCCGGCAACATTGATGTTATGGTCTTGTGAAAAGGCCTCCTGATAGATTTCATCCTGCCAGTCCGTGTCGGCGGTCCCTTGCCTTTCAAGAGACTCCTCATTCAATCCGCTCACGGTCCCGGCTTCAACAAGGTCAGCGGTTAAAGCACGATACTCATCACCGTTCAATACGTCAACAAATTGAGTTGCTTTGCTTATGGAAAAGGTCCCATTATAATTAATTTCAGGTTTACCCTCCTTCCCTTTCTTAGTTGTCACGATGATCACACCATTTGAAGCACGTGAGCCATATATTGCAGTGGCCGAAGCATCTTTCAGCACTGTAAAAGATTCAATGTCATTCGGATTGATTGATGCTAAAGGATTCGACATTCCTTTAACCTCTGAATTATCTACTGGGAAGCCGTCGATAATTATTAACGGATCATTGCTGGCGCCGATGGAAGAGCCACCTCTGATTCGGATAGTTGACCCGCTTCCTGGGGCTCCACTATTGGACGTGATCTGAACACCGGCAACACGACCGAGAATCAGGTCTTGGGGCGCTCCGACAACCGACCGATTGAAATCCTTGGTGCTGATAGCAGTAATTGAGCCCGTTAAGTCTTCCTTCTTTTGCTCGCCATAGCCAATCACCACAACTTCGGACAACGCTGTAACATCCGGACTTAAGGTAATGTCGACAACGGTATTTCCTGCCAGCTGTACCTCTTGTGTTGCAAAACCAACAAAGGAAAATACCAAAATCGCATTATCACCTGTGCTGATAGAATAATTTCCCTCAACATCAGTAACGGTACCGTTGGACGTTCCCTTTTCAAGGATACTAACGCCCGGCAACGCAGCTCCATCCTCGCCCGAAGTCACCTTTCCCGTGACTCTGGTTTGCGTGCGGCCATGAAACGAGACCAGTAGCAATAGCGCAAGAACGAATGATTTAAACAGATAGAATTTTATCATATGGAAATTTTAGGTTAGACAAATTTAGGGTCGCCAGAAACTCAATCGATTGCGGATAGGAATGTACATAATTCGATGTAAGAAAAACTAAGATTTATGTAAAAAAATCTGTTAAATCATTAGCTTAAACCTATTCGCAATCGTTTGCGAAGTTGCGAAATAAATTGCACCAGTCGTTGCATTGATTCGCTTGAAGTTGGTTAAACTTGTACCATGAAGTACAATCAAGTAACCATCAAAGATATCGCCCGCGAGTTGGGCATTTCTCCCTCAACAGTATCACGGGCGTTGAAAGATCATCCGGATATCAGCCCTCAGACGAAGAAGGCTGTAAACGAGCTAGCGGAAAAACTGAACTACCAGCCCAATATTGTTGCGCTCAGCTTAAGGCAGAGCAAAACCAATACCCTGGGCGTTATTATTCCTGAGCTGGTTCATTTTTTCTTTTCCACTGTCATCAGTGGTATCGAAGATGTTGCCTACAGCGCCGGCTATAATGTCATAATCACACAGTCGAACGAGTCACTTCAACGTGAGAAGACCGATATCAAAGCATTGTTTAATAGCCGCGTCGATGGAATGTTAATATCCGTCTCGCGCGAAACGAATGTTTTTGATCATATCGAGGGAATTCTCGCGAAAGGGGTACCAATGGTATTCTTCGACCGCGTTTACGAGAATGCCAATTCGAGTATGGTAATCGTCGACGATCTTAGCGGAGCGAAGGAGGCAACACAACATCTGATTGAACAGGGTTGCAAAAGAATTGCACACCTGGAAGGTCCCCCTAACCTGGGAATTACCAAGCAACGACTTGAGGGCTATATACAGGCTCTGAATGAAGCGAATATTCCAGTCCTGCAGGAACTCATCGTTTCTTGTCCGCAGGGGACAATAGAAGAGGGAAAGTCTTCAACGGAGCAGTTACTGAAATTGCCGACTCCGCCCGACGCCATTTTTGCAACTAACGATCCGGCTGCGATGGGTGCCATGCAGGCTATTAAAGAAGCAGGCTTAAAAATCCCAGGAGATGTCGCGGTGGTCGGATTCAGCAACTGGATTTTCAGCGCCTTGCTGGAGCCTCCGCTGACTTCCGTTGACCAACCTGGATTTGAAATGGGACAAGAGGCAGCAAAATTGCTGATCCGCCAGATCGAGTTCAAGTCGAAAGATAATCTTGACCCTGTTCCTGAAAGAAAAGTGTTAAAGACACGGCTTATCGTGCGGGATTCTTCTCTGAAAAAAGGCAAGCCCAAAAAATAAGCGGGATGCGCGGCTTGCAGCCGCGCATTTTTTTTCTGCTGCAAAAATCCTAGCATTAGTTTCTTTATGATCACCGGTTTTTCTGTCGCCAATTAAAATTGCCCGAAAAGCCAATTTTTCTTTTTACATGTCAAAACCCCTTCACTCCTCCCTTAGCCAGAGTCTGGGAAACCTTACCAACTGGAAACAGGAAACTTACGGACTTGCAGGAGAAACTACTTATGGGAAGTTCCGAGTCCTTGTCTACAATGATAACACGGTAAGGCTACAGGTTACGCTCGAAGCACAATTTGAAGACTTCTCTTATGCCGTGATCGCTTCTCCCCAGGGTAACTCCATTACTATTCTGGACCAGCCGTCAGAGTTAGTACTGAAAATTCCAGGCTTCGTACTTACGATTGGCAAGTATCCAGTTCGATTCAGTTTTTACACCCACCATGACCAGCTTATCAATGAGGATGATACGTTCGGGACCAGCTGGAACGGGGAACAGGTTACAACCTACAAAAAACTGCAGGGTGGTGAACGTTTTATCGGGTTGGGCGAAAAAACTGGACCATTGGACCGCAAAGGCCATGGCTATGAAAATTACAACACAGACAATTTTGCCTACACCCCCAACGGCGATCCGCTCTATAGCAGCATGCCTTTTTACATTGGCATACATCATAACCTGGCATATGGAATATTCTTCGACAACACTTATAAGTCTTATTTCAACTTCGGTGCGTCCAACGATCGATTCTCCAGCTTTGCAGCTGACGCCGGCGAAATGAATTACTATTTTATTTATGATGACTCCGTGGCTCAGATTATAAAGCACTACACCGAACTGACAGGAAGGATGGAGATGCCTCCCCTCTGGAGCCTTGGATATCAGCAGTGCCGCTACAGCTATTACCCTGACAAGGAAGTTATGAACCTGGCAAGAACTTTTCGTGAAAAAGACATTCCGGCAGATGTCATAGTATTGGATATTCACTACATGGAATCCTATAAAATTTTTACCTGGAGCAAGCGCGACTTTCCAAACCCGAAGGCTTTGCTGGATGAGCTGAAGGGAATGGGCTTTCGTGTAGTTGTTATATGTGATCCGGGAATCAAAGTCGAGGATGGCTACAAAGCCTACGAAGAAGGAGTAAGAGACGGAGTCTTTATTAAATACCCTGACGGCACAAACTACAAGGGACAGGTATGGCCCGGCTGGTGTCACTTTCCTGACTTCACAAATCCTGGCGCAAGGAAGTGGTGGCGAGATCATATCCAGGAATATATCAAAGTGGGTGTTTCCGGGTTATGGAACGACATGAATGAGATCGCTACCTGGGGAAATATGCTTCCCGAAAATATGGAAATGGATTTCGAAGGCAACAAGAGCACGATGCGACGTGCCCGGAACATCTACGGATTCCAGATGGCCCGAAGCAGCTATGAGGCGGCCAAGTCATCCATGAAAAATACAAGACCCTTTAATTTAACGAGATCCGGGTACTCCGGAATCCAACGTTATTCCGCGGTATGGACAGGTGATAATGTCGCTTATGACGATCATATGCTGCTGGGTGTCCGCTTGGTATCCAGCCTCGGTCTGACGGGCGTAGCGTTCGCCGGCTACGATGTAGGCGGTTTTGTCGGCGATGCAAGCACCAAACTCTTTGCACGTTGGATCTCCGTCGGCGCATTCTCTCCGTTTTTCAGGGGGCATTCAATGATCAACAGCAGAGATTCGGAACCGTGGGCGTATGGCGAGGAGGTTGAGCAAATATCCAGGAACTACATTAAGTTCAGATATCAGCTCCTTCCCTACATTTATTCCCTTTTTTACGAAGCAGTGCAGACGGGTATGCCAGTACAGCGATCGCTGGCCATTGACTACACACATGATCCCAAGATCTATAATGGCCTCTTTCATAATGAATATTTATTGGGCCCCTATTTCCTTGTTGCCCCGATTGACAGCGGGAAAGACCTGGCAAGGGTTTATTTGCCGCAGGGACTTTGGTATTATCTATACGATGGTCACAGGCATTCAGGAAATTCAGAAGTGATCGTCGACTGCCCCTTACATAAGCTTCCAGTTTTTGTGAAGGCAGGCGCTGTGGTTCCCATGCAGCCCATAAAACAGCATACCGGAGAAGTGACGCAGACTATCATTTTACACATTTATACGGGTGATTCTTCCACCTTCAATTTTTATGAAGACGATGGAATGAGTTATGATTATCAAAAAGAAGACTACTGCCTTAGAAGACTATCACACGATCATCAAAAGCGCAGCCTGTTGATCTCCGACGCGGAAGGCACGTATAAATCGAGCGCTAAACGTTTCAAACTCGTGTTTCATGGACTTGATGAAAATTCGCATCGGGTCATCGTTAACGGTTCGGAACTCAATCTGACACGCGACCTCAACATTTCATTTGTGGCACTTGAAAAATTTGATCCTATACATGACCCGGATCCCGCACCGCAACAGAATGTCCACACTGTTGACTTTGAGTATATAAGGGAGGAAGTTCTGGTACAGTACTAGGAGCGTACAGCTTACAGCTTACAGCTGACAGCTAACAGATAACTGACTAGCTCTTGCGCAGTCATTAGCAAACGGGCGATCTGTAAGCTGTCTGCTGTTCGCTGTCCGCTTATCAATAGCAATTCTCGCCGCTTTTCCGCACATTAGTACTGTCATCCTTACACCTATTCTTATATGACTGCATCCATTGCGCCGCCAAAACCAAGGCTGAAATACTGGCAAATCTGGAACATGAGCATTGGATTCTTTGGAATCCAATTTGGATTTGCGCTTCAAAATGGAAACGCCTCTCGCATACTGGGTACATTTGGGGCCGAGGTTGAACACCTTTCATTCTTTTGGCTAGCCGCCCCGTTGACAGGTATGATCGTGCAGCCAATCATCGGACACTATAGCGATCATACATGGACTCCCCTAGGCAGAAGACGCCCCTATTTCTTGTCTGGTGCAATCCTTGCATCGCTCGCGCTGATATTCATGCCGAACGCCGACATACTTGTAGCCATACTTCCTCCTCTATATGTCGGGGCGGGAATTCTAATGATAATGGATGCATCATTTAATGTTTCGATGGAGCCCTTCAGAGCATTGGTCGCAGATCTTCTTCCATCGGACCAGAGGACCTTAGGATTTTCGGTCCAGACCATTCTGATAGGATTAGGCGCAGTTGTCGGATCATGGCTTCCCTATATCTTCGCTGAATTCCTGGGCGTTGCTAAAATGGCCGACCCTGGAGAGGTTCCCCTGAATGTAACATGGTCATTTTATGCGGGAGCGATTACTTTCCTGATTGCCATACTTTGGACCGTTATCTCGACCAAGGAGTATCCACCTGATAAATTTATTTCTGAACAATCGCCCAAAAAAGGGCTAGGTCAAATTTTTGGCGATTTTGTAGCAATGCCAAAGGCAATGAAACAACTCGGCATCGTGCAATTCTTCTCGTGGTTTGCGTTATTTTCTATGTGGGTCTTTTCTACACCGGCAATAGCAAATCACATTTATCACGTACCATTAGGGGACAATCAATCGGCCACCTACCAGGACGCGGCAAATTGGGTTGGAATTATCTTTGGTGTTTACAACGGTGTGTCTGCACTATACGCATTCCTGTTACCGGCAATAGCATTGAAAGTCGGCAGAAAATTGACGCATGCTCTGTCTTTGACGGCGGGCGGAGTGGGTCTTATTTCAATTTATTTTGTCCAGGATCCTAACTTACTGATAATTTCAATGGTTGGTGTGGGAATGGCCTGGGCCAGTATACTCGCTATGCCATACGCTATACTCGCAGGTTCCATACCAACTTATAAGATGGGCGTTTACATGGGCATTTTTAATTTCTTTATAACCTTTCCACAAATCGTAAACGGTGTGATCGG
>JAICGJ010000146.1 GCA_025923195.1 Chryseolinea sp. | reverse complement strand
CCAAATGTGGCCACCCAGATTTTGTCCTCGTACTGCTTGATGTAAGTGAAAAATTCCTTGAGCTCTTCGTGAGGCTTCGCTTCCCATCCAACTCCGTCGATCCCATGAAAGGTTAGCACAAGCCAAACGTTATCGTGAACGAGCAATGTATCGACCCACGATTTCATGAGCGGAACAGTAGTTTTTTTCAGGGGTCCTCTCTGCCATTGTATGTACTCGTTTTCATACTCACCTGGCGTGTGTGTGTTGCCCCGGTTGAGTTCGACAAGGAACGGTTCTGGCATCCGGTTGCGCAAGGCTGGATGAACTTTGTAGGCGTACTCCATGACACGCTCGTTTTCCGTACCGAAGGGACATTCGGCAGAAAATGTATGTACGACACCCAATTGATTGAGAATTTCCTCCTTACACTTTTCCATTTCATACAGGAGGTTTTGTTCGTCAAGGACTGCCAGCCGCGGGTGAGATATGGTATGGCTTCCAAATTCATGTCCGTTGGCAGCGAACGCTTTTATCTCGGGCCATGTGATGAACGGTGGCCGCAACAATACGGGTTTTTTTTCCAGTGCAGCATTTTTCCCTCGAACCAAAGCATAAGCATCATCCACAACTTTGAGGGCTTCATCCAAGTTGCCTTGCTCGTAAAGTGAACCTGCCTGGTTGTGCAGCTCAACTGCATTTTCAATGTTCAGAAAACGAAGCGCCGATGCGCGCTCAAAGAGATTGCTTGTATCCGTTTTTGTCTTCGCTGTTTCATTAACAATCTCCCGCAATGGTCTTCCGATAAATTTCGGCGCGAATTGAGATTCGGGAATATGCACTGTATTGATAAAGAATGTGCCTTTGAAACCAATGGTATCCATAATTGGCAACGCCTGGCGAAACTGGTTGATGGAAGCATCGTCATAGGTAATACTGACTGCGGCGGTCTTGTTATCTTTCCATTTCGCAATTTCAGTGACTCCGTGGTTATCACGTCCACCTGAACAGGCGAATAAAACCATTAAGGCAAGAAGCGCCATTTTTACATTCAGTTGCATAGCATTGTTTCAATTAATTTAAGAGTCAGAAAAATTATTTGGTTTGCAAAGTATGGAAAACACAGAAAATAAAAAGTTCTTTTACACGAAGATGATAGCACGCCATCCCGCGATCTCAAAACTGAGTTATAACCAAAACTTTTTCCCAGGATGCTCTTTATCTTTGTTATTTTTATAGAATGAAGATACTACGTGCTGTACATACAGGTTATGGCGTTATCGTATTTACAACCCTATTCCTTATTCTATTACCGCTCTTGCTTGTGCCTGTTTTCTTTCGGAAACAATTCCATCTGATCGGGATTATAAACCGCTGGTGGGCCAGGCTGATGTTCACCTTCATCTTCATACCGTACCAGACGGAATACCGGTCGAAACTCGATCCGAGAAAACAATATATTTTCTGTCCCAATCATTTCTCGTACCTGGATATACCAACAGTTGGCCTGCTGTCGCACAATGCAATTTTTGTCGGAAAAAGTGAGATGTCGAAGGTACCATTGTTTGGTTTTATGTACCGGAAGCTCCACATTACGGTTGATCGCACTCGGCTGAAGAGCCGTTATGCCTCGCTGGAAAAATCGCTTCAGGCAATCGATGAGGGGAAAAGCCTTATTATTTATCCTGAAGGAGGCATAATGACAGAAAAAGAACCAGTGCTATCGAGGTTTAAAGATGGCCCATTCAGAGTGGCGATCGAAAAACAAATTCCAATAGTACCCGTCACCATTCCATTTAATTGGATAATTTTGCCCCCGGATGAATTTCTTTTGCGCTGGCACCCGCTTAAAGTAATATTTCACGAGCCGCTGGATGTTTCGAGGCTCACGATTAAAGATGTGGATGCATTGAAAGAGAAAGTCTACCAGATCATAGATAGAGAACTTAAAAAGAATCTAGATCCAGAAATAATCAACAATTATATCACATACCCGTGAGGCTGGGTGTTGGCGCTTCCCGTTTGTGATAAAATAAATCGTTACCAGATGAAAATCGATCGTGCGCTGTTGGATAAAATTGCTCATCTCTCACGTCTCGAATTTGACGAAAAAGATGCCGAAAAGATGATGAAGGATATGACGGCTATCGTCGATTGGGTGGAAAAATTGAAAGAAGTAGATACGGAAAACGTTGAGCCGCTAACTACGATGAGCCACGAAATAAACATTTTGCGCGAGGATGTAGTGAAGGAACACTTGACTCATGAGAGAGCGCTCAGAAATGCTCCTAAGAAGGACTCCGACTATTTCAGGGTGCCCAAGGTCTTGGAATAACGCGAAACTTTTTTCAGCACAAAATATCCAGCGACGCCTGAGATTATGGATGCCGCCAGGATGCCTGCTTTAGCGGCAGCTACAGCCTGGGGTTCTTTGAAGGCGAGGGTTGTCACAAACAATGACATCGTAAAGCCAACTCCGGCAAGAAGACCAATCCCCCACAGATGTCCCCATGTCATTCCCTCCGGCAAAAGCGACAGGCGCAGCTTTACCATCAGCCAGCAGAAAGTGACAACGCCCAGGACCTTTCCTGCTGTTAGGCCCCAAAATACACCCATGGTTATTCCGCTGGAAAAAATACTTTGCATCAACTTCTCATCTAAAATTATACCGGCGTTGGCGAGCGCAAACAAGGGCATGATCACAAAAGATACCGAGGGATGAAGCTGGTACTCGAGTTTTTGCAACGGCGTACCTGCTGCTTTGGTTAGTTGATAGATATTTTGAATTACCCGATACTGAGCGGGCTCGAGCAGTGTTACATCGTTTGGTGGAATGGTGTGAAATTCCTTAAGTTTTTCATCCAATACTTCAATGAACCTCTGTTCATTGATTTTTGTACGAGCCGGTATTGCAAACGCAGCAATCACACCAGCAATGGTGGCGTGTACTCCTGACATCAGGAATGCTAACCATACACCACCAATTCCCACGAGTCCATAAAATAATGTATTCCTAATTCCGACGTAGTTGGCTACCAACAGGATAATTAGGAAGAGCGCGCCTAATCCAAGACTCCAGAATGAGATTTGGGAGGTATAAAAAAAAGCAATCACTAACACTGCGCCTATATCATCAGCAATGGCTAGTGCTGTCAGGAATATCTTTAAAACGACAGGAACACGTTTACCTAACAATGAAATAATCCCCAGTGCAAAAGCAATATCAGTCGCCATCGGGATTCCCCACCCGTCATTGCCCGTGCCTGATGGATTCCATAGGATATAAATTGCCGCAGGTATCAACATCCCTCCAACGGCCGTGACAAGAGGCAACATTGCCTTTTTAATATCAGAAAGTTCTCCCGCGATAATTTCGCGCTTGAGTTCAAGTCCTATCACAAAAAAGAACATGGCCATAAGACCGTCGTTGATCCACGTGTGGAATGTGTTGGCAATTTCGTAGTCAGCGACCCGCACAGCTATTTCGTATTCCCAAAGATGAAAGTAGGAGTCACTGAACGGAGAATTGGCCCACCCGATAGCGATTAGCGCACAGGCCAGTAACATAATTCCTGCAGTACTCTCATTGTGCATGTAGCGCTCCACAGGTTTCATTATCCTGTCTATTTTTTGAGTAGCCATTTAAGTTAGGTTAGACGAGCATCAAACAATCTATACCAAACTACAACAACATTCGACGAACTGTGTCTAAAAATTATCAAATAATCACTCCATTCCATTAGCTTGCAGTTATTTCGTTGACTATGCATTCTCTCTTTTTCTGGAAATTCTGGAATCCATCCTATCGTATATTGATGTTTTTTTCAGGAGGCGTATTCTTGCTTTCCATCATCTATCTCTGGTTTGGTTATTTCGAGGGAGCTGATAGCATTATCCATTGGGAAAAATTTCAGGAGCAGAAGGTTGTGGAGACCACAGTACATGAATTCAGGCTTGGCCCGTTTATCCTGAATGTACCCGGCGACAGTTACGCAATCCTCGAATACTTTAACGGTAGCCATATTGCTCCCAACACCACTGCCTCCTACATTTTTTTGGTGCTCATTACCTTTGCGGCGGTATTACAGTTAACCATATTCACCATGCTGCCGCGGTTCTGGTATTTTATTGGTATGGGTCTGTTTATAGCCTTTATTGTAAGTCTTCGGATAGAAGTCCTGGCGATCGCCGGCTACGTCAACAGGATACCTGTAATATTGGTTTTGTTGATCTATATGGTTCCCAGTTTCTATTTTAATCAAATCAGGTCCAGTATTTCATTCACAAAAAGGATTTCAACTTTCGCGGGATTGACCGTACTCCTGGCTGTCATTATACATTTTTTCTCCGCAGTGGAGTATCCCTTTTATCATCTCACCCTTACATCCTACATCCCAGGCATCATCATCAGCATAATTTTTATCATTATGGTGTCTCATGAGATTCTGGCATCATTTGTCTTCATCGCGGGACAAGGGGCATCCAAGAGTCTGCAACACCTATCAATCATAAGCGTGATTTACCTGGCTAACGTGCTCATTGCTGCTTTCCATGAGCTTGGTGTAATTCAATGGAATTTTATTTACATCAACCTGTACCTGTTGCTTACGGCTTCTGCAATCCTCGGGCTTTGGGGATTCCGTCAAAGAGAATTGATGTACAGGAATATTCTACCATTTGAACCCTATGGCGCTTATTTTTTCATTGGCATGGGTATTATTTGCTTTGCTACGACAGGACAGTTGCTTAACAACGCCAACGATCCGGCGATCAAGATCATCCGCGACGTCATTATCTTCAGCCATGCAGGTTTCGGGATAATTTTTCTGACATACCTTTTCTCCAACTTCGTTCTAATGCTGGCCCGTAACCTTCCGGTCTATAAAGTGCTATACAACCCTACCCGTATGCCTTACTTTACATTCAGGTTTGCAGGTTTGATCGCAATGCTTGCATTTATTTTTTATTCCGGATGGAGAGGATATGTATTCAATGGTTTCGCAGGCTTTTACAACTTCGCAGGAGACCTGCACTCCCTGATTGGCAATGACGGCTTTGCAGAGTCATTTTACGACCAAGGACGAATTCAGGGGTTTCAAAACCATCGCTCAAACTATGCGCTGGCAACGCTGAAGGCTGCACGATATGATTTCGACGATGCACATTATAACTACGAGCTCGCGAATGCCAAGAGACCCACCCCTTACTCGTTAACCAATGCAGGCAACCTCTACCTGTGGGAAAATAAAAATACGGAGGCCATTGAGCGATACACTTATGCTTTGAAGGAATTGCCGGACTCCGGTCCCATCCAAAATAATCTCGGTTTTGCCTACGCCAAAATACACGATGTGGATTCTTCAGTAATCTATCTAAATGCTGCGCGTGAACATTCAATATCAAAGACCTCAGCAGAAACAAATTTTTTTGCATTGGCAACGATGGAATTTGTCCCCCTGAAAATCGACTCTATATTAGCCTTATTTGGTACCCATCCCGGCACCGTGAGCAATGCACTTGCCCTTTCAACGTTGCAGAAACAAAAATTTTCTACAAATGTGAAGCCGCTGGATAAGAAGCAACTCAATCTCTACACGGCAACATTATTAAATAACTATATTATTAAATATGCCACTACGTTAGACACAACCTTTATTAAACAGGCCTACGAAATAGCCTCTGACTCTTTGAACCAAGATTATAGCGAAGCCTTGAAATCGTCCTTGGCCTTCGCCTATTATCACCGTGGCAACGTGACAAAGGCGCTCGAAATACTGGGGGAACTGGCCTACATCAGTCAAAGTTATCAGGGGAAGTTTAATTACATCATGGGGTTATGGGCGTTGGAACAAGGCAATCCGCTGCTGGCCTCATCCTATTTTACGTATTCCGACACGTACACCTATAAGGATGCCAAATTCTATAATGCCATCGCGCTTTCTGAGGCTAGACGAAAGGCGGAGGCGCTTGTGACCTGGGACACTGTGGCAAATGGCCGTGATGATGCGCAAAAGGAAATTGCCATGCGGATGAAACGTATATTAACGCTCCAAAGCGCTGATGTAATATCGTTAAGTGACGCAGAAAAATATCAATATTGCAGATATAACATCGGACTCTCCGATTCGCTGCTCTTCAATCGAATTCTTAATACATTTGAAAGCGCAGACTACAAAGCACAGGCGATTCTCGATTACAGCAGAAAGTACTATGAGGCAGACCTGCTTACGCCTGCCATCCGGTATTACAATCGCATTGCCGGACTGGAGCTGACGAACAAAAAGCTTTACGAAGATGTCCGTCACGCCGAACTGCTCATGCTTGCGTATCGCGGGGAATTGAATTTGCTGGCAAATCAAATTAATAAAGACATTGGGTTCGACGATTCACGGTTGCTTGAAAAAGCTTTATATACAGCATTGATAGCCGCGTCCAGTGGTGACTCGGTACTCGCCCAGCGCAATTTCAAAATACTGGCCAGTTACAATCCTTATTTTGAGGAGGGTGTCATTGCAGCTGCGAACTATTACCGCGATCACGATAACGACCGTCTGCGACCGTACAACATTCTCGCCGAGGCCATTCAGGTCAACGCTAATTCTATTCGCTTGTTAAAAGCTTATGTGGCAGAAGCTACACTCCAGGGATTTGATGACTATGCCAGAAGCGCTTCAGAACGTCTGACACAGATGGAGATGGACATGCGCTAGTGATGCTGCATTCGCTTTGCAATGGCCTTTCCATGTACCTTGTGCGACACTCCATTTCGTTTGTAGACCTTGCCGTTCCGTTTCGACTTCTGCCTTTCCCTATCCTTGGCCTGCTTCATGTTCTGCCGAATCACCTTCCAGTAATCCCTGCCATAATCGACAAAGATCTCGGCACCCGCCGGAATGTCCTTCGTGGACTCGATATAACATTTCAATCCGTCGACGACGTAATCTGAATTATTTACAATTCCTTTAACGCGAACAAGTCCCCGGGCATCATTTGCGTAACGCGCATACGCCCTCTTGTTGGGCCGCGCATCAATCACATTATTTCTGTTGATATAGAAAATATATCCGTTCTTACCGTCATCATCTTTCACCTCTTTCCAGGTACTTCTTTTGCCGGTATACTCGATAATGCGTGTACCCTTAGGTATTGCTTTAGTCGTAAACAAACCCTTGCCGGCATTGGGTAAAGTAGACTCCTTGATATATAATTGTTTTCTCAAAAGTGCCATGATGTAAATAACCTTTTTCTGATTCGGTCAAACACGATCCCTGTAAAAGCGGCGCAAGATAGAATAATTTATAGACCAACAAAAGTTCAGGCAACCGCCTGTATTCTCGCGTCCATACATTTTGAAACAGCAAGGTGATGGAGTTGTTTAAAAAAATTAAGGAGTAAGGTGGGCTTACTCCTGTTTATTGGTGTGACTTACAATGAGTCGAATATTCACCACGATCGAATCCTGGTTATTTGCCGTGGCAGTCGTGGGTGCTAATTGGCCTTTCGCAAGTAGACATTTCCATACTTTGAATCAAAGGTATAGGTCGGTCCGTTGCCAGGTTTGGCTGACACATAGGTATGAAAGTCTCCTTGCCTTGAAGCTTCTCCGGTAAACTTCGTGTCCAGATTTGTATAAATCTCACCGTGATTCGTCTCTGCGATGATCTCACCGACGGTGCGCTCAGCCAGCGCGGCGTCGACACCTCCGTAAGTAGCAACGACACTTAACGGGCCGACAAAATCCTTTACCTCAACCATACCATATACGGACTCAATATTGGTTTCAGTATTTCTCGGTATTTTAATGTCCAGGACAATATCCATCTCAAGTCCATACGACACACGGTTATAACTAGTGATGCCGTTCTCCTGTTGGTATTTTTTCATTTCTTCCTTGTTCCGAAAGACAATTTTTTGGGCGCCATCATGTACGGTTATTCTGTGGGGAAGGTTTTTCATGTTCTTAATCTGATTTTTCACAGAGATTACGTTTCCGTCCGTTGAGGTAATTAGTTCAAATGCGTCGTCGTTTTCTCCGCCATTAATACTGACCGTGCCTTGTATAGATATCTCATTCTTATCCCAGGTGCTGATCCTGACCAGCTCCGGATAATCAAAATGCATCGAAATCTTCTGCCCTCCTTTGACGGGCAACACTTTATCAACGGGTGTCTGAGCATAGTCCTTGCTGGAAACAATCATCAGCATCGCGATCACAAATATCTTGAATTTCATAGCAGTTGCCTTTTTCGTAAGTGAACCTTCGAAATTATTTCTTTCTCAAGTAAACATTGTTATGAGTAGCTGAAAGATCAATTTCAACCCCTCCTCCATTGATCTTGCCGCTTACATTATCGTTGTATCTGACCATGTCTCCGGTCTTGTCGATCTGGATCTTGAAATCCGGATCTACCAGGATTTCGCCAAAATGTGTGCTCAATTTCAAATTGGCCTTCGTGGCAACTGGCAACGCCAGGTCTACATGCCCGTGAACTGACTCAATATTAATTGGTGATTTGGGTGCACTTTCGAAAGCGCCATCAATATCGCCATGAACGGTCTTGATATTCAGCTGCCCCGTGGTATTCGTCAGTATAACGCCACTGTGAACAGTCGAAACTTCGATACCTCCGTCAAAATTTTTGAAGTCAATTTCATCTCCGTGGGGAGATGTGTGATAGTACGATACAACAACATTCTTAGGAACCTGGATCTTGATGTCAGGTCCATCCATTTTCTTAAGCTGACGTACCTCGATCACATTGCCCTTATCCACGACGGAAAGTCCGATTCCTGTATTATCTTCCAGGCCCAGGCTGCTGATGGCGCGAAGTCCCTTGGCGCGGTCGTCATTTTCCCGATCGTCATTACGCGATGAGAATATTATTTCGCTGCCGCTTGTTCCCTCGATGGTGACATGATTCACCTCCCGGATCTCCAGCGTTCCCGAATTCTTATTGAGTTTATATTCCTGTGCCTGGGCACCTACAATTCCCGTTGTGAACAGTCCGAATGCTATAACTAAAATGTGCTTTTTCATCTTTATACGTTTACAATTTTTAATTCTATCTGAACTTGTGTGAATACATTATCTCTTTCTTAAGTATACTTTTCCGTAGTTGCAACTCAGGTCGACGGGTATGCCTCCCCCATTTAATTTTCCATTCACCCGATCGCTGTACCGAATCATTTCACCCTGACGATCGACGTCTATTTTGAAATCAGGGTCAGCCAAAATTTCTCCATACGACGTACTCATTTTCAGGTTGGCTTTCGTAGTGACGGGAATAGCCAGGTCGACATATCCATAAACCGAAACGATTGAAACCGGGCCTTTCATTGAAGCATCCAGCCTCGCGTCGACGTGCCCATAGATGGTTTTTACAGTCAGGGGCCCTGTTACATTCTCCAGTTCAATACTATTATATTGAGCATCCACTTCGATCTCGTTCGGCATATTTTTGAATTCTGCCTTTCCACCGTATTGCGATTGATACGAAAAGGAGACGATCATTTTTTGAGGGACCAGAATCTTTATATCGGGTGAGTTCGTTTTTTTAAGCTGTTGTACCCTGACGACTTCTCCATCCTGGGTGACATTGATTCCAAGTTTTGTATTGTCGTCGAGACCCAGGCTATTGATAGATCGAAGGCCTTGAGCCCTTTCGTCATTGTCCCTGTCTCCATCGGAAGAAGAGAAGATAATTTCATTTCCATTGTGACCCTCAACCCTTACCCTGCCAATATTAATTTCCAGCCGGCCACTGTTCTTGGGTACTTTAAATTCCTGTGCCATTAAATTCCCGGCAGCCAGTAACACCACTGCCAGTACCATTGCGCTCTTGTTTTTCATCTTGCTTTTTAAAATTATCGTTATACCATTAGGATGGTTTAGGAAAGTTCCATTAACCCTGAATACGCTTCGTCCTTCACTGCCTTCATCGTCTCCTCATCGGCGACAATTCGCCTTAAGTCCTCCACAATGCCCTTCTCCTTCATCTTTACCATCAATTGGATCAGGGCGATTTGTACTACAGGATCTTTTTGAGTGGTGAGACTAGCGATCAAAGACTTTCTCACCAACGGTTCATTGTGAAATTTGCTGAGGGCATCCAAAGCAGCGAGGCGTACATTTGTATTCGGATCTTCATTCATTCGTGATACCAGCGCTTTCACCACATCATCATCTGCATTCTCAATCGTAAGCGCAACATTTACACCCTGTATCCGCTGGCTGGCTGACTGCTGATTTTCTATGAGAGCCATCATCATCACCTTTGTGTCCGCTAGCTCTTTCTCGATCTCTGCTAGTTGCTGTCGCTGACCGTGTTCCTTGCTGATCCAAAAACCAATCCCTCCTCCAACGATGAGCAACGCTACGGCTGCTGCTACGCGGTAAAATGCGGGCTGAAGGAAAATATGTCTTGTGGCTGGTTTGGAGGCCGCAACCTCTGTCGCAAGCATTTTATCAAACTGTTCTTTTAACTGTATTGATGGCTCTAACCTCTCAGCCCTATCCATGGCATGGATCACCTCCTTCAATTGTTCATATAACTTGAAGGCTTTATCATTTCGAACCAGCTCCTGCTCGACCTGCAGCCTGTCAGCTTCAGTCAACTTACCATCGATGTAATCGATAAGCTGTGTTTCAAATTTTTCATTATCCATAGACCTTCAATCGTTAATTGGCAATTAGATTTTTTCCAGCTCAAAGTAATGTTCCCTTAGCTTCGCTATTGCGCGATGTACTTTCACTTTTATATTCGCAACAGTGGTATCCATAATCACTGCGACGTCTTCATACTTCATATGCTGAAATCTCGTTAGCACCAGCAGTTCGCGCTGCTCGTCATTTAACATGGCCATCGAACGGGCCAGCAGCGCTTCCTGCTCCTCCCGGTCGCGATTTTCTTCCATCTCTGCCATATGATCACTTATTTTCTCCACCTCAACAAAACCTGAAAACTTATTCTTATGCATTTGATAATGATCGGAGAAAATATTTCTGGCCACTTGATAAATCCAGGATTGAAACCGCAGTCCTTCGCGATAACTATTTCTGTATTTAATGATCCTTAAGAAGACGTTTTGTGTCAGGTCTTCCGCCAGCACACGATCCATTGTCATTCTTGCCAGGAAATTAAAAATGCGTTTGTTATACCTTTCAAAAAGCAATGAAGCCTGCTTCAGATCGCCGTTTTTGACGGCTTCCATGATCATTTCGTCTGTCATCCGATCGCTGCTTTTTGTCAGTTTTGTGTTAGTTACCGGGTCACTGCCTTAAGGTTACAAATAGATTAAAGATTTTTAAGCAATAAGAAGCCTTTTGCGCTTGCCATAGTCAAGCAAGCTTAAGGCAGAAAGCTGAAAGCAAAAAGCTGCCTTTTTCAACTTTCGGCAAGACTTTTGTGTCTAAGGACAAAAGACAAACAAAAAAATATGAGAATCAATTTTCTAATCATTCTGTGCCTTCTTGCTACATCCACCGCATTTGGGCAGGAACTAGTTAAACAGGAACATTTTATTGAAGTAACAGGCTCTTCGGAGATGGAGGTGGAGCCAAACGAGATCTTTCTATTCATCAAGCTACGCGAGTTTGAGGAAAACCGAGCGAAAGTCTCTCTCGAGAAACTGGATCAGGACTTCTTACAGGCCTTAAAGGCAGCAAATATAGACCGGAAGAACCTGACAATCGCTGATGCAGGTTCGAACCTTGACAAATTTCGGAGGAAAGACAAAGACGCTTTCCGCGAAAAGTCTTATGAGTTGAAACTGCGCAGCGCCGATGAGCTCGAACGATTTATAGAAAAGGTTGAACCGGTCAAGGTGTATCAACTGGATATAACGCGTCTCCATCACACGGACATGGAAAAATTTAAGATTGACTTAAAAGTAAAAGCGCTTAAGGCAGCCCAAACGAAGGCATCCACGTTGCTCAAGTCAATTGACGCCGAAATAGGAAAGCCGATCATGGTCAGAGATTGGGATCAGGATCCTGTTCAGCCCCTACCCTACGTGCGCGCGAATGTATTGTATAAGACAGAAGAGCAGGCTGCCGATGTCGCCCAGGAACAAATTTCATTTAGAAAATTGAGACTCCGGGCCCAGATCACGGCGCAGTTTGAGATCAAATAATTCTTGATCATTGGTGATTGCTGTTGCATGTTATAAATTGGCACTCTATGCAAGTAGCCATATATAGCAGCCACAAGTTTGAAAAAAATTATCTGGAAAGATTTTGTAGTGCGCATAGCTTGCGATTCCTGGAGGTGCGCCTCACGGCCGAGACTGCAAGTCTGGCGCAGGGAGCGCAAGCCGTATCCATATTCGTGAACGACGATGGCTCCGCACCGGTTTTGCGGAAATTAAATGATTTAGGTGTGCGCTACCTCGCCCTTCGTTCTGCCGGGTTTAACCATGTTGACCTGAAAGAGGCTAACCATCTGGGTATGCGCATTGCGCGTGTACCTGACTATTCGCCTGCAGCGATAGCCGAACATACTGTCGCTCTGATGCTGGTATTGAACAGAAAACTGATCAGGGCCCACAGCCGCATACGTGATCTTAACTTTTCATTGGAGGGACTCACAGGTTTCGATATGTCGGGCAAGACAGTCGGTATTCTCGGCACCGGCAAAATCGGAAGTGTCGTCGCAAGAATACTGCATGGCTTTAACTGTAATCTTCTGGCTTTCGATCCTTATCCCAACGAAGACTTAAAAACGAAATACAACGTATCCTATACTGATTATCTTACGGTCTTCCGGGAGTCGGATATTATCACACTGCATCTCCCCCTTACCAATGAGTCTAAGTACATCATCAACAAAGAGGCTCTCAGTGCAATGAAGACTGGTGTTATGCTGATCAACACGAGCCGGGGCGGGTTAGTGGACACCAAAGAAGTAATCAAGGCGTTGAAAAAAGGAAAGATCGGGTCATTTGGAATTGATGTTTATGAAGAGGAAGGCGGTTTGTTTTTCGAGGATCACTCTGACCAGATTCTCCAAGATGATGTCATCGCGCGATTAATGACTTTTCAAAACGTGATGATAACCAGCCATCAGGCATTCCTGACCCATGAAGCGTTGGTGAAAATCGCAGAGACAACCGGCTATAATTTGGATTGCTGGGCAAAAGGTACATCCCCTGAAAATGAAGTAGTGGGCTGAATTTTTTTATGAGACTTTTTAGCATCTATTACAAAGTCAATACTGAAGAAATCTATCGTCCCATTAGGGACCATATACCGGTAGAAACAAAAATGCGATATCAACCTAGTCCCGTAGGGACGAAATAGAACCAACAATGGCAAACACCTACACACAAATTCACATTCAGGCAGTTTTTGCTGTTCAAAACAGAAATTGCATTATGCAGCGTGGCTGGAAGGACGAATTGTACAAATACATTACCGGGATAGTTCAGAATAATAAACACAAATTATTAGCTATAAGTCAATAATGAAGAAATCTATCGTCCCGTTAGGGACCATATACCGGTAGAAACACAAATGCGATATTAACCTATTCCCGTAGGGGACGGAATAAAACCAACGATGGCAAACACCTACACACAAATTCACATCCAGGCAGTTTTTGCTGTTCAAAGCAGAGATTGCATTATGCTGCGTAGCTGGAAGGACGAATTGTACAAATACATTACCGGGATAGTTCAGAATAATAAACACAAATTATTAGCTATAAACGGAATGCCAGATCATGTGCACATTCTTTTCGGATTTAGACCTTCACAGTCTCTGTCAGACCTTATGCAGGATATAAAAGGCAGCTCTTCCAAGTGGATCAACGAAAAAAGATTTATCAAAGGAAAGTTTTCATGGCAGGAAGGGTATGGCGCCTTTTCATATAGTAAATCTGAACTGCCAAAGGTTATTCAATATATCAGGAACCAAGAAGAACATCATAAAAAGAGAACCTTCATAGAAGAATATGAAGACCTGTTAAAGGAATTTGAAATTGAATACGATAAACGGTTTGTGTTTAAGGCGATTGACTATATCGTGCCTGACGGCACTTGGTGAAAATCTTTTGTCTTTCTACCGGTATAGCGTCCCTAACGGGACTTGGATAGGATTAAAAATAAACACATGGAAATATAGGCTTATGACAAAATTTTTAAGGAATATAAAGAGTATGAGTAGAGGAGATAAACGTTCTTCAAAACAAGCAAAAGATCTTCTTGATGTTATGATGTAGACTTAAACTCTTGCCGTAAAAGTTAAAATTACCAAGGGATCCTGAAAACGCCCTCCTTAATAAGTTCAGAAATAATTATTTAGAAGAATAGATTGTCAAGTGACCGAATATTTATGGTTAGATCTCATTTAATAATGGATTTTTATACCTGGTGGCATGCCCTCGCCCGGACTTGCTCGACGTAATTTTTTTCCATCTATGCAAATACATAGCTGTTAAGTTCCAAACTAATTCTGCAGGATTTTTTCGCTTACTACAACAGAACCATTATGGATACATCACTGCCAAATTCATTGGCCCTGGAACGTTCCAGGGATACTAACGACATACAATGGCCACAACTCCTGAGCCTTGCGGCGCTCTATTCATCCATCATCATTGGCTGGATCGCCTACTATAACTATCAGCCCATTTTATTGGAGGCTTACCGGTTCCAAAACTTGTCATTCCTTTTAATCGTGGCGCAAGGAATAATACTGGTAGTGACGCCCCTGATTGCGGGAAAACTCGGCGACAAATACCGGTTTACAAAAGGGCACAGAATTCCTATCATAACGGCAGGTATAAGCTTCGTGGCCATGATCTTTATGGCTGTCGCTTTCGCATTGATATCCAACCCCAATGACACCTTCAGATGGATCTTCCCTTTCTTGATTATCTTTTGGTTATTCGGCATGAGCATCTTTACCAGTCCAGCGCTCTCGACCGTAGAATTATTCACACCAATTGATAAAATGCCCAGAGCAATGGCGATACTTACCATCGCTTCCAATTTGAAATATGCCCTGGAGCCTATTATCGTCGATATCATCAATACGGTAGGCGCTCCCGCCACGTTTATCCTGGGCGGAGTTCTCGTATCACTATCAGGCTATGCTCTGAAAAAAAATTCACTAAAACTATTTAAGGGAAATAGTGAGGGGATCCGCGCATCTGATGAAAAGAAAGAAAAACGTTCCGGCTACGGGATCATCTTGCTGGCCGTAATTGTTGTCGGTATTGTAACGACGGTTTTGTTCAATCTATTACCCCGTGCGCTGTACGATCAGTTTTCAGGTGCCTACTCATTTTTGCCGGACGGAAAATG